>JBEKVA010000269.1:0-6039 GCA_049514475.1 Spirochaetia bacterium | reverse complement strand
CCGAGGGCGGCTCGTACTTCGGAGCCACCAAGGATGAGGACTTCCGCCTCGACTGGCGGAAGGATGCCGCGACCCTGGTGCGCTGGATCGCGGCGACCCCGGGGAAGTGCTTCTTCGTGGCTGGGGGAAGAAAGCATTTTGCACACGATGCACGAGTGCTCCCGCCCGCCGCGGGGGTGGGGCAGCGAGTGCCGGGCCGCATCCTGCGCCTGGCCGCCGCGGGGTGCCAGATAGAGACCGGCAGCGGAACGATGATCGTGCGGGAGCTGCACACAGACGGCGGCCGGCTTTCAAGCGCACGGGATGCCCTGCGTGAGGCGGGCCTCGCCGAGGGCGGCGTGCTGGAAACAACGGAAACACGCGGAGGTCACTGATGCCGAGAGTTCCATTCACGAAAATGATGCAGGACGCGGAGCGCCGCGGGTACGCGGTGGGATACTTCGAGAGCTGGAACCTCGAGTCCCTGCTGGCGGTGGCGGATGCGGCCGAGGCGGCCCGCTCCCCCGTCATCCTGGGCTTCAGCGGTATCGCCCTCCCCCACCCCGACCGCGCCCACCCCGAGCACCTGGAGGACTACGCGGCCCTCGGAAACGCGGTCTGCGACAGGCTTTCGGTTCCCGCGTGCCTGCTTTTCAACGAGTCGGCCGACTTCACCTGGGTGAGCGAGGCGGTGCGGCTTGGCTTCGGCATGGTGATGTTCACCGATGAGAGACTCGACCAGGCCGGCCAGACGGCACAGGTGACGAGGACCGCCTCGGTTGCCCACGCGGCCGGGGCCGCCGCCGAGGGGGAGCCCGATTCCCTGCCTGGCGTGGGAGGCGGGCTCACGGCGGCCCCGGAAGAGACGCACCAGACCACCGTTGATCGCGCCCGTGCCTTCGTGAAGGCCACGGGGGTGGACTCCCTTGCCGTGAACGTGGGGCAGGTGCACCTCCACGGCCGCACCGGTGTCCGGCTGAACATGGACAGGCTGTCCGAGCTGAAGGCCGCAGTCAGCGTTCCCCTCGTCCTGCATGGGGCGACGTCCATCCCGCGCGAGGACCTGGCAGAGGCGATCCGCCGCGGCGTGCGCAAGATCAACGTGGGAAGCATCCTGAAACGCAGCTTCCTGGAGGCCGTGCGCGCGGCAGGCGCCGCCCTCGGTGATTCGTACAATCCTTACGAGGTCATCGGCTCGGGACTTTCCCGGGACGTCATGACGGCGGGGCGGACGGCCATGGAGAAAGTGGTGGAGGATTACATGGGGCTATTCGGCAGCGCGGGAAAAGCCGCGGGCTTCTAGGGGCTGGGAGAAGACCACCTGACCGCTTTCGCGGCAGGAACAAGAAACGGAGGAGGGACCATGGTTCACATCGGCATCAACACGGACAACTGGCGTCATGAGGACAAGCCGCTCGACCACTGCTTCGACTTCATCGCGAAGCAGGGTGTCGAGTACTGCGAGCTGGAGGCCACCGGCGGCACGGAGTTCTTCGAGGGGCTGGGCTTCTCCCCGTTCGTGCCCCTGAACAGCGACCCGCTTGAGCTGCGCAAGCTCATCGACAAGTACCACCTGAAGGTGTCCCAGTTCGACGTCTCCTTCCCCATCAACCGCTGGGAATGCATCGACTTCATCAGGCGGGGCATCATCTTCGCGGGCCAGCTCGGCGTACCCTGCGTGGACACCACCGACGGCAAGTACAAGATCCCCGGCATGTCCGACAAGGAACAGATCGAAAGGATCATCTACCACATCTCGCAGTGCATTCCGGTGGCGGAGAACCACAAGGTGGTCATCAACGTCGAGCCGCACGGGCCGTTCACCACGAACCCCGAGTACCTGCTCGCCATCGTGGAGCATTTCAAATCCCCGTGGGTGAAGATCAACTTCGACACCGGCAACAGCTTCATTGCCGGCCAGGATCCCCCGAAGTTCCTGGAGCAGGTGGCCAAGTACGTGACCCACGTGCACTGCAAGGACGTGAGCCCGGCGCTCGCCGCCGCCATGCGCGGCAAGGACACCGGCATTTCCGCCTCCGTGGTGCCCATCGGAAAGGGCGCGAACGCGGAGAACATCACGAAGTGCATCAAGGTCCTCGAGGCCCGCAACTGGGACGGCGTGTTCTGCATCGAAAGCGACGGGGAGCAGAACGTGAAAGATTCTGTTGCCTGGCTGCGCACGCAGATCAAGAAATAGGGAAACCGGCCCGCGTTTCCTGGGGCGCCGCGCGCTGCGGCGCCTTTCTTTTGCCGCCGGCTTCAGCGGCCGGTCATGGACATTGCCAGGGCGCGGCGGTGATTTTCCAGGTTGTGCGCATCGTAGTAATCGACCGGGTTGTAGTCGTCGGTCAACACGATCCCGTGCCCGGCGTCCGGCTGCCACAGGTGAGTGAACGCATCCCGCACCTCGTCGATGACGCTGTCATGGACTCCGCTGTAGACGGGTGGATGGAGGAGCGAGAGGTCCGCCCGGGGAGAGGCGACGAACATCGTGTTGCCCCCGCGCGAGGCGTGCACGCGAATGGAGGGAAAGACGCTGAGAAGGGTTTTGCAGAGCGAGGCGGCAACGTAGTCGTCGGAAGGATCCAGGGCGGCGAAGCTGTTCATCACCAGCACCCCCTCGGGTTTCAGTACCCGGCGGATGGTGGCGAACGCCTCTTTCGTCATCAGGTGCGACGGGGTGGTGTCTCCGGTGAAGGCATCGAGGATCACCGCGTCGTACTGCTCGGTGCAGGAGTTCAGGAACTGGCGGCCGTCGGCAATGAAAAGCGCGAACGCCCCCGGGTCAAGGTCGAAGTATTTCCGCGCAACCGGAACGACGGCGGGATTGATTTCCACGACATCCACGCGCACCCCGTCCCGGGAAAGCTCCCGCGGCACGATCCCGACCCCCATGCCAATGCACAGCACGCGCTGCAGCCGGGGCGTGTAGGCGCGCGCAAGCCCCTGCAGCATGTAGGTGAACATCGAGATGCTTCTGCCCTGCGTCACGTCGTAGGTATTCTGGACAAGGTAATCGGTGAGATAGAACCGGTATGGCTGGTCGTGCTGCTGCAGGACCTGGAGCAGGCCGAAATTGGAGTTGCCGCGATATATCTCCTGGAATGCGGCGCTCTGCAGTGGTGCTTCGCGAACCCCCGCCGCCCCGATTGCCAGGCCGATGGCCGCAAGTGCCGCGGGGACGGCAAACGCCGAGGCCTTCCTCCGCCAGAGGAGAAAGTAAAGGAGGCATACCAGGATGAGCAGGCAGGCGGTCCCGTACATGGTCACCGAGTTGGGAAGCAGGGGAATCAGGACATAGCCGATCGCGAGAGTCCCGAAAAAACTCCCCAGGGTGCTGACCGCCGTCATGCGGCCCACGGTTCCGCCGACCTCGCTCACCGCGCGGGTGAGCACGCGCACCAGGAACGGCCCGGTCATGGCCAGCAGTCCCAGGGGCACGAAGAAGAGAAACGCGGAGCACAGCAGCGACCCCGCTGCCAGGGGCAGGGCGAGGAGCCCGGCTGCCGCCCACGAGCGAAGGGAGACGGTAAGGGCAAGGTAGCCGGCCGCAATGGCGATGGCACCGTACAGCCGGCCGAGCCTGGCCGTGCCGCCGACCAGGCGGCCGCCCGCGTAGTACCCCGCCGCCAGCGCCACCAGCGTGACGGCGATCTGGGCAGTCCAGACGAAATGCGACGTGCCGAAATAGGGTGCCAGCATCTTTGCCCCGAGGATCTCGACGATCATGATGGCAGCGCCGGTTATCCCCGCTGTCACATAGAGAAATAATCGAAGCCCTCGGGACGTCGAAGCAGTCTCTTCACGCGCCTTCATGAGTTGTGCCCCCTGGCCCAGAATATACAGTCGTGGCGGGGCGTGGCCATCCCTCTATCGGACAGCATCGGCAAGGGTGCGCCAGGCTGCCTCTTCGCGATCTGCCACCCTGGCCACGGCAGCAGAAATCCGCGGGAGCGCGGCCGTGCGGGCACCAGTGGATGCCTCCTCCGCGGCCGCGTGACAGTCCGAGGCAACGGCATCCCAGTCCCTGGCAATCGCGGCGAACTCGGACCCCGAGGCGGCCAGGGACGTTCGCCCCGCGATTGCCGCCGCCTCGGTGAGAAACCGCGAGAACATGCGGCGGAATGCGCCTCCTCCGGTGCCCCCCGTGGCACTGATGAATATCCACGCGTTGAACAGCGCTCCGCGCAGACTCCCGAGATCCAGCAGCGTGTCCCAGCGGGCAATCTCGGCTGCCGCCTTCCTGATGCCCTTCACACCGATGTTGGCAATGGGAGGAGAGAGCATGAGCTGCGCCTGATGTGTTATCGCCAGAAGGACCTCATCCGCACGTGGGCCGCGGAAGCCCGAGAAGTCGAAGGCCCAGGAGGCGCGCCCGGGCGGGAATGGCTTGAACTTCGAGCCCCTGGCCGCGGAGAGGGCGGTAAGCGGCACGGGATGGAGAGGCCCCTCCCTGTCGGCAACGAGCACGGTGCCGGCCGACTGGTCCACGCCGCAGGCCACGATCACGTGGCCGCCGAAGTGATACTCCTGGCCTCCGAAATCGAAATACGGGAGGCATCCCATGTCCACCTGCAGCATCACAGGTTCTCCCGCTTCCAACCGCGACAGGAGCGCCTTCTGGGCCGCGGCGTCGCTGGAGGAGCCCTTCTGCCTGACGATCACCCCCGTGCGCTCCCCGGCAATCTCCTCCATGCTCGGTTTCGGCTGCGCCCGTCCGCCGAGGAACGGCAGCTGGCCCTTGAAGTGGAAATAGGCAAACCCCACCCCCTCCCCGAGTCCCAGGAGCAGGTCCTCCGAGAGGTCGTGACCGTTGAAGGCGTAGATGTGGCGCATGGAGCCGGTCACGCAATGGTGGGTTTCGAAATGCCGGAATCCCTTCAAAGCTTCCATCATCTCCTCCTCAACTTTTTTGCGAGCTCCTCGACCCACTGCGCTTCCGCGCCAACCATGTGCTCGCTGTAGTCGAACATGCACTCCACGTGGAAGGGGGCTTCTCCTGCCACCCTCTTCTTTCTGACGCCGGCCTGCCTCTCCCGAAGCGCCTTCGCATACCGCGAAAGGGCCGCGGAGGCATCCGCGGCGGGGATCCCCGGCAGCCCTGCGAGCCCCTGCTGCAGGAGCGGGAAAAGCCGCCGCGGCACGGACAGGGCATCCAGCACGCTTCTTCTGTAAGTGCTTCTCCCCGGGGCCGTTGCGTGGTACACCTTGCGCGCCGGTCCCTTTCCACGGGCGGCGGTCAGCCGGGCCGAGGCCAGGCCCTGCTTTTCCAGCTTCGAGAGAACCGTGTAGATCGAAGAGAAACCGATCTCGGTCCATTCCCGCATCCCGCGCTCCTCGATGATTTCCTCGATCTCGTAGCCGTGGCGGTCCTGCTCCACGAGGAGGCTCAGTACCGCGATTTCCGCGTTGGTGAGAGGTTTCATGCTATTCTTGACTGAGAATATTACCGCCAGAGATTACTGTCAAGAGGCGCCGGCGCGCCCGTCGCTCAGCGCCCTGCTGCGGAGGACTCCCGCATCGAGCGCCTCCGACAGGCTGGCACCCGCCCTGATCAGATCGATCATCGCTTCGGTGACACCGCCCGGGGTGGCCGCTTTGCGAAGATAGGCCTCCTGCTCGGCGCCCGTAGAAAATCGCGGCTCGGCGCGCAGCGCCCATGCCAGTATCCTCGGGAAGTCGCGCAGGCCGTGGCGGGCCGCGCAGCGCGCCAGCTCGTGCTCATCCACGCTGTTTCCCTGCGCCCTCCAGCAGGCAAGAACGATAGGCAGGCAGACCCCTGCCGCGGTGAATGCGTGCATAAGCTCTTCATCCGGCAGGAAGAGCTGCTCGATGCGCAGGGCGCCCAGGAGCTCCTCCGCAATCGCATCCCGCGGCGGGAATATCCCCGCAATAGCGGCGCCCTTCTCTATGGTATCAGGCCCGCTGGGCATCACGCGCACCCTGTTCGCCCCTGGCGGGTGCAGGGGAAGGCGCGCCAACGGGGTGCCCGCGAGGAAGGAGAGGACGAGCACGTCCTCCATCAGCTCGCGGGCGCCGATCGCGGAAAAGCTCTGCGGC
>JBEKVA010000268.1:0-6040 GCA_049514475.1 Spirochaetia bacterium | reverse complement strand
GTGCGCGCATCGAAGGGATAGATCGTGCGCAGGTCGACCAGCTCCACGCTGTGTCCCTCCGCGGCCAGCGCGGCGCGCGCCTGGCGCGCCTCGATCATCTGCGCCCCGTAGGAGACGAGGGTGAGCTCGGTGCCCTCGGCTTCCACGCGCGCTTTGCCGATGGGCACCGTGTAGGCCTCCTCGGGCACCTCCTGGCGCACGGCGCGGTAGGCGCGCGCCGGCTCCAGGAACATCACCGGGTCAGGGTCGCGTATCGCGGCGATCAGAAGCCCCTTCGCATCGTGCGGCGTGGAGGGGATCACCACCTTCATGCCGGGGATGTGCCCGATGAGCGCCTCCAGGCTCTCCGAGTGGTGTTCGGGCGCCCGAATGCCGCCGCCGTAAGGCATGCGGATGACCATCGGCACGGTGAGCGCCCCGCGAGTCCTGTTTCTCATGCGCGAGACGTGGCTTGCAATCTGGTTCAGCGCGGGAAAGACGAAGCCCGAGAACTGGATCTCCACCACGGGGCGCAGTCCCGCAACGGCCATTCCCAGCCCTGCCCCCACGATGCCTGACTCGGATATGGGCGTGTCGAAGCAACGCTCCTCTCCGAACTCCTTCTGCAGCCCCGTGGTGGCGCGAAAGACCCCGCCCTCCAGGCCCACGTCCTCTCCGAAGACCACCACCATGCGGTCGCTGGCCATCTCGGTGCGTAGCGCGTCGGTTACGGCTTCCAGCAGCGTGAGGACCTTCATGTCTTCCTCCTGGCAAGCTGCTCGGCAATATGATCCGGGGTCTCGGCGTACAGGTAGGCGAAGCCGTCCTCCAGGGTGCTGTCTGGGGCCTGCTCCGCCTCCTCGAAGGCCGCGCGGGCCTGCGCGAGGGAGTCCTCCTTGAGCTTCGCCGCGGCCTCCTCTGTGATGAGCTTGCGGCACTGCAAGTAGCGCTCCAGCCGCAGCAGCGGGTCCCGCGCTTCCCACCCCCGCACCTCTTCATCGCTTCTGTACTTCGTGGGGTCATCGGAGGTCGTATGGGCACCCAGGCGATAGGTGAGGCCTTCGATCAGGACCGGGCCGGCCGTTCGCGCGTGATCCGCTGCCATCTTCACCGCCGCATACACGGCAAAGATGTCGTTGCCGTCCACGCGCACCCCTTCGAAACCATAGGCGAACGCCTTCTCCGCCAGGGTCTTGCTGGCGCTCTGTTTGCTCCATGGCAGCGATATCGACCAGTGGTTGTTCTGCGCGTAGAAGACCACACCCGCCTTCCACACGCCGGCGAGGTTGCACGCCTCGTGGAAGTCACCCTCGGAGCTGGCCCCTTCTCCCATGAAGGTGAGGGCGATGCGGTCGCTGCCCTTGTAGCGCTCGGCCCACGCCAGCCCCACCGCGTGCAGGATCTGGCTCCCGACGGGCACAGAGATCGGCAGCATGTGATACTGCTCGGGGGGCAGGTGATTGGCCCACTCGTTGCCGTACCAGTACAGGTAGTACTGCTTCGCGCTCACGCCCCGCACGAGCATTCCGCCCAGCTCGCGGAAGGCGGGCACGAACCAGTCATCGCCGCGCACCGCCATCAGCGCGCCGATTGAGTTCGCTTCCTGCCCCTTGTTCAGCACGTAGGTGGGCATGCGGCCCTGCCGATTGAGGCTCAGCGCCCACTCGTCGACCTGCCGTGCGAGCACCATCGTCGTGTATGCGGCCAGCGCCTGCTCATCGCTTAAAAGGGGAAAGCCCGGAGGCGGGGGCGTCAGCCCGCCTTCCGTATCCAGGAGGGAAAAGAGGTGCCCCTCCCGGGGATCGAAACTTTCGAACATCAGCCCTCCTCAGGCACCCGGCAGCGAAAGGAGAAGAGCGTGCCAGGCGAGTGTCGCGCACTTGACCCGGACGGGGAAGCTTGCGATGCCCTTGAAGGCGGCGAGGTCCCCCATCCCGTCCAGTATGTCGACGGGCTCCTCGCCGCGCAGCGCGCGAATGAAGGACCCCGCGTAGTTCCGTGCCTCGGCCACCGTCATGCCGATCACCTGCTCCGTCATCAGGGAGGCGGAGGCGGTGCTGATGGCGCACCCCTTGCCGTCGAAGCGCACGCGCTGCACCTTGTCGTCGTCCACTACCACCTCCAGCTTGATGGAGTCCCCGCAGGTGGGGTTCTCGTGGGCCATCTCCTGGGGGATGTGGTCCAGCGGGGCCTTGTTGCGCGGCCTGCGGTAGTGGTCCATGACGATTTCCTGGTACAGCTCGTCGAATGCGCTCACGCGTAGAACTCCCGCGCGCTCGAGAGGGCTTCCGCCAGGCGGTCGATCTCGGAGAAGGTGTTGTAGAAGGAGAGGCTGGCGCGCACGGTGGCAGGGACGCCGAGGGTGCGCATCAGCGGCTGGGCACAGTGATGGCCGGCGCGCACGGCAATGCCCTCCCGGTCGAGGAACTGCGCAACATCGTGCGCGTGGATCTCCCCGAGGGTGAAGGAGAAGACGGCGCCGCGCCGGGCGGCGGTCCCGTAGAGGGTGACTCCGCGCGTGGCCTCCAGCTGCCCGCGGGCGTAGGCTCCCAGCTCCTCTTCCCATGCCATAATGTTCCTGAACTCCAGCGTGTGCAGGTAGTCGATGGCGGCATCAAGTCCCACGGCCCCCTCGACATTCGGGGTGCCCGCCTCGAACTTCCACGGCAGCTCGTTCCAGGTGGATTTCTCGGGCCACACGGCGCGGATCATCTCCCCGCCGCCCATCCAGGGAGGCATGGCATCCAGCAGGCTCTCGCGGCCGTAGAGCACGCCCATGCCCATGGGCCCGTACATCTTGTGGCTGGAGAAGGCGTAGAAGTCGCAGCCCAGGGCCCGCACGTCCACCGGGAAATGGCAGACCGCCTGAGCGCCGTCCACCAGCACCTTTGCCCCGCGCTCGTGGGCCGCGGCCGTGATGGCCGCTATGTCGTTGATGGTGCCCAGCACATTGGAGACATGCGTGAGTGCGACGATGCGGGTGCGCGGGTCCCAGGAGGCGAGCGCCTTTGCCAAGTCCAGGCTCCCGTCCGGCTCCACGGGGATGAAGGCAAGGCGGCAGCCCTGCCGGGCACAGACCATCTGCCAGGGCACCAGGTTGCTGTGGTGCTCCATGCCGGTGAGCAGCACCACGTCGCCCTTCTTCAGCTTCGCGCCGCCCCACGAGGAGGCCACCAGGTTGATGGACTCGGTGGTGCCCCGCGTGAAAATGATCTCGGCAGGATTCTCCGCGTTGATGAAGCGCTGCACCTTCTTCCGCGCCCCTTCGAAGGCCGCCGTTGCCTCCTCCCCGAGGGTGTGAAGGGCGCGGTGCACGTTGGCGTTGCCGCGCTCGTAGTAGACCCTGATGGCATCCAGGACCTCGCGGGGCTTCTGGGATGTGGCCGCGTTGTCGAGGTAGGCGAGGGGCTTTCCCCCGATGAGACGGTCGAGGATGGGAAAATCCGCGCGCACCTCCTCCACCGTCCGGGGCCCCATCATGTGTGTTGTGCTGCGCCCCATGCTATCCAGATCCCTCCGTCCTGTACTTTCACCGGCCACGTGCGCACGGGCTGCGTTGCGGGCAGCCCCGTGACC
Organism: Spirochaetia bacterium; assembly: GCA_049514475.1. GTDB lineage: Bacteria > Spirochaetota > Spirochaetia > SZUA-6 > Fen-1364 > Fen-1364. Next base: position 2,485 of record JBEKVA010000268.1, on the reverse strand, counting down.
GCCCCGGTTGCCAGATTGAAGCGGGAGCCGTGCTTCTGGCAGTAAACCTCTCCCGCCCAGACTTCCCCCTCCGATAATCGAGAATACTCATGGGAGCAGATATCGTCCAAGGAGAAGATGCCCTCCTCGGTGCGGAAGACCGCCACGGGGTGACCCTCCACGGTGACACTCAGGGTCGTCACCAGGTCAGCCTCAGCGGCGACCCTGATCCAGACCGGGGCTTCCGTCCGCTGCGTACCGCCCTCAGGCGGCACCGCGGAGCCTCTCACGGATGGTGGAGAGCGCACCCTCGCGGAAGCTCTCGGGAGCCTTCGTGAGCAGGTCCTCGAAGTACCCGACCACCAGCATCTCCCTCGCGTCAGACTCCGCGTAGCCGCGGCTTTCCAGGTAGAACAGCTCCTCCGCGCTGAGGCGCCCGGTGGTTGAGCCGTGGCTGCACTTCACGTCGTTGTTTCCGATCTTCAGCGTGGGGATGGAATCCGATCGGGCGGCATCCCCGAGGATCAGGTTCCTGTTGGTCAGGTAGGCATCGGTGCCCGAGGCCCCGGTGCTCACGTCGATCAGGCCCTGGAACACGGTACGGCCCCCGCCAGCCACGGCGCCCTTGTAGTAGGCGCGGCTGGTTGCCTGCGGGGAGCGGTGAAGCTGAACCGTGCGGATATCCATCTGCTGGTCCTTGCGGCAGTAGTATACCCCATCGAGGAATGCCTCGCTGCCCCGGCCGCTCATTGCGCATTCCATGCGGCTTTTCACAACGCGGCTGCCGAAGGCGGCATCCAGGTGACGCAGGGAGGCATCCCGGCCGACATCCGCGCGTCCATGGCGGAAGTACAGGGACTGCTCCCCCAGCTCCTGCACCTCGCAGTACTGGAGTGCCGCGGCATCCGCCAGGCGGAGGTCTATGGCGGCGTTGCACAGGATACGCGACGCCGCGTCGGGCCCGACACCTGTGATGTTCTGCACCACCGTGGCGTGGGCGCCCTCCCCGAGGATCACGGAGACGTGCGGAGAGCTCACGGTGCCCGCGCCTCGCTCGGTGAAATCGATGAGGAAAGGCTCCTTGATCTCCAGGCCCGGCGGCACCCAGAGAAATGCCCCGTGGCTCCACTCCCCGTAGTGCCATGCCATGAAACGATTGTCAGTTTCCGCCAGCGCCTCCGAAAAGAGGCGGTACAGCGGGGTCTCGAACTCTTCGAGTGCCAGCTCCAGCGGCAGCAGGCGCACGCCTTTTTCTTTCAGCTCTTCAGAGAGGGCGACTTCCGTTGCATGACCTGCCTCGAACTTTATGAAGCCGGCGGTCCCGCCGCCCGCGTCCACTTCACGCGGGCAGGCAGCGCGTGCCGCAGGGGCCGGGGCAAAGCCCTCCATGCCCAGGCGGCTCACGTCCATGCGCCGCCACTCCTCATCCATCGTGGTGGGCCAGCTCATGGCCGCGAAGCGCTCGCGGGCCTGCCCGCGCAGCGTCCTCATCCACTGGGGCTCGATGGCGGCCACCGAAGTCACGGTACTCCGTGACGCAGGTGGCATTTGTCGGTCGCCCATCATCCTACCGTGCCTTCCATCTCCAGCTCGATGAGCCGGTTCAGCTCCACCGCGTACTCCATGGGAAGCTGCTTCACCAGCGGGTCGAGGAAGCCGCTCACGATCATCGTGGAGGCCTCCTGCTCGCTCATGCCCCGGCTCATCAGGTAGAAAAGCTGCTCCTCGCTGATCCTGCTCACCCGCGCCTCGTGCTCGATGGAGACATCGTCGGAGTTGATCTCCATGTAGGGGTAGGTGTTGCTGCGCGACTTGTCATCGAGGATCAGGGCATCGCAGACCACCCGGGAGCGCACGTCGTGCAAGCCCTCGTTCACCTTCAAGAGCCCGCGATAGGAGGAGATCCCTCCGCCCCGGCTGATCGACTTTGCCGTGACCACCGAGGAGGTGTGGCTTGCCGCGTGCACGGCCTTTGCGCCGGTGTCCTGCTCCTGGCCCTTGCCGGAGAATGCAATTGAGAGCACCTCGCCGTGCGCCCCTTCCCCGACGAGATAGATCGACGGATACTTCATCGTGCGCTTGGCCCCGATGTTGCCGTCCACCCACTCGACAATGGCATCCTTGTGCGCCACGGCGCGCTTTGTCACCAGGTTGTACACGTCGTTGGACCAGTTCTGGATGGTCGTGTAGCGCACGCGCGCCCCCGGCAGCGCGATGATCTCCACCACGGCGCTGTGCAGGGACTCGGTGGCGTACACGGGGGCGGTGCAGCCCTCGATGTAATGAACGAAGCTGCCCTCATCGGCGATGATGAGGGTGCGCTCGAACTGGCCGAAGCTCTTCGCGTTGATACGGAAGTAGGCCTGCAGGGGCACCTCCACCTTCACGCCCTTGGGCACGTAGACGAAGCTCCCGCCCGACCAGACGGCGCTGTTCAGCGCGGCGAACTTGTTGTCCAGGTAGGGGATGACGGTGCCGAAGTACTGCTTCACCAGGTCGGGGTGCT
>JBEKVA010000267.1:0-6049 GCA_049514475.1 Spirochaetia bacterium | reverse complement strand
CATCACGCTGCCGCAGGTGGCGCCCCTGCTGCTGATTGCCGTGCTCTTCAGGACGATCGAAGCGTTCAAGAGCTTCGATCTTGTGATGGGTATGACCGGGGGCGGGCCGGGAGACCAGACGGAGCTGATTGCGGTCAACCTGTACCGCCAGGCATTCCTCGGCACGTTTAAGACGGGTTTCTCCAGCGCGATGGCCTACATCATCCTGATCATCATCATCGCGGCCAGCAATATGTACATCAAATACCTGAACCAGATCAAAGGGGAGGCGTGAGCCATGTCCAGATTCGAGGAACGCGGCCCGCGCATCCCGACCGTAAAACCTACCCGCGTCGACAAGGTGCACCCTCGCGCCCTGTCGCTGCGGCGCCTGATCGCTTTCATCTCCATTGTGGTGGCCATCATCATGCTGCTGCCCGTGCTCGTCATGGGCATCTCGGCGTTCAAGACGCGTGTGGACGTCATGTCCAGCCCGCCGAAGGTCCTCTTCAAGCCCAGCCTCGAAGGCTTCATGCTCCTGTTCACGGACCGCGCCCAGGTAAACGAGACGCGGACGAAGGAACTGCTGGAGCTGCAGAAGCAGGGGAAGCTGAGCAAGATGAGCCAGCTCGCCCTCGATGCCGGCATGGAGATCACCGGCCCCTCCCCGTACGTTGCGCGCTTGGTGAACTCGGTGATCATCGCGGGGATTTCCACGGTCGCGTCGGTGATCCTCGGGCTTTTCGCCGCCTACGCATTCAGCAGGTTCAAAGTGCCCGGCAAAGACGACCTGATGTTCTTCATCCTGAGCACCCGCATGCTGCCCGCGGTCGTTGTGACCATACCGCTGTTCCTCATGTACCGCCAGCTCGGGCTGCACGACACGCATCTGGGAATGATCATCCTGTACACGGTTTTCAACCTGTCCTTCTCCGTGTGGCTGCTGAAGGGTTTCATCGACGAGATCCCCAAGGAATACGAGGAGGCGGCGCTCGTCGACGGTTATACGCGCATGCAGGCGTTCTTCAAGATCGTCGTGCCCCAGGCGGTGAGCGGCATCGCGGCAACCACGGTCTTCTGCCTGATCTTCGCGTGGAACGAGTACGCATTCGCCCTGATGCTCACCAGTGGGCGCGCGCGCACGGCGCCGCCGAGCATTGCGACGATGCTTGGACGCGGGGGTATCGAATGGTCGGCCATCGCGGCCGGCTCCCTGGGCTTCCTGATCCCTGTGGTCATCGTCACCTTCGCGCTGCGCAAGTATCTGCTGCGCGGCATCACCTTCGGCGCGATACGCGGGTAGACAGAGATGGCAACAATAGAGCTTTCAAAGATCGAGAAGAAATTCGGGGATTCCCATGCGGTGAAGCCGCTGGACCTGACGATAAAGGACGGCGAGTTCGTGGCCCTCCTCGGCCCCTCCGGCTGCGGCAAGACCACGACGCTGCGCATGATCTCGGGGCTGGAGACCGTCACCTCCGGAAAGATCCTCCTGAACGGGCAGGAGGTGACCTGGAAGCACCCCAGCGAGCGCGACATGGCGTTCGTGTTCCAGTTCTATGCGCTGTATTCGCACCTGAATGTCCGGCAGAATATCGCCTTCCCTCTGCAGGCTCAGGGCATGAAGCACGATGATATCGAGAAGCGCGTGAAGGAGGTCGTGGACATTCTGCGCATCGGCCACCTGCTGCGCGCCCGACCGGGCAAGCTGAGCGGCGGCGATCAGCAGAGGGTCGCCCTGGCACGGGCCCTGGTCCGCAGGCCCTCCGCATTCCTCATGGACGAGCCCCTGGGCGCCCTGGACGCGGAGATGCGCGAATCGATGCGCGCGGAGATCAAGAACCTGCACCTTGCCCAGCACGCGACCACTGTCTACGTGACCCACGACCAGGTGGAAGCCATGGCCATGGGGGACAGGATCGTGGTCATGTCCAAGGCCGAGGTGCAGCAGGTCGGCACGCCCATGGAAGTGTACTACGATCCTGCCAATCTCTTCGTGGCGCGCTTCATCGGGAGCCCCGGCATGAATCTCGTGAAGGGGCGTTACAGCCCTGGCGCGGTGAATATAGTGAACTGCGGCGCTTTCCCCGTGTCCCGCGGATGGGATGCCCCCATCGCGGGCTCCCTCGGCGGCGCGGAGGAGATCCTCCTGGGGTTCCGACCCGAGGCGGCCCATGTGACACCGCAAGGCGTCATGGCCGGGGAGGTATACTCCACCGATATGCACGGTGCCTACACGATGCTCCACGTGAAGGTCAGCGAGGGGGAGATCGTGCATCTCCGCAGCGACCGCCAGACCAATTACCCCATCGGGACGCCGGTGCGGTTCGACATCGACGCCGACATGGTCCGGTTCTTCAACCCACGGACTGAAACGGCCATTCTCCCGGAGGCGGCCAGATGAGCCAGGTGGAGTTGCAGAGCATCTCGAAGCGGTTTCCCACGGTGACCGCGCTGCAGAACGTGTCCTTTTCCTTCAAAAATGGAGAGTTCTTCGTCCTGTTGGGACCGACGGGCGCGGGCAAGACCACGACCCTGCGCATCGTGGCAGGGCTTCTGAAGCAGGACGCGGGCAGGGTTCTCCTCGACGGGAAAAGTATCGACGACCGCACTCCTGCCGAGCGCGACATGGCCTTCGTCTTCCAGCAGTATTCGCTGTATCCGACGATGACCGTGTTCGACAACCTCGCCTTTCCCCTCCGCTCCCCCATGCGCAAGACGCCGGAGCCCGCCATCAAAGTCAAGGTGGAGGACACTGCGGAGAAGCTGCGCATCACACATCTATTGAGGAGGAAGACGGCGCAGCTCTCCGGCGGGGAAATGCAGCGCGTGGCCATCGGACGGGCCATCGTGCGAGAGCCGCGCCTTTTCCTCATGGACGAGCCGCTGTCCAACCTCGATGCCAAGCTGCGCGAGGCGCTGCGCGTCGAGCTGAAGCATCTGCAGAAGACGCAAGGGAGCACGACTTTGTTCGTCACCCACGACCAGATCGAGGCCCTGACAATGGCGGATCGCATTGCGGTGCTGGACAGGGGCGCGGTGGTGCAGCAGGGCACCCCTGACGACATCTATGACAGGCCTGCGACGACATTCGTGGCGCAACTGGTGGGAGCGCCGAAGATCAACCTCCTGCCGGCGGTCCGCCAGAGCGGCTCCATCCAGGTCACCGGATGCGGCATCACGGTGCCGGCTCCCCGGCTGGAGCTTCCCGAGGAGCTTCTTCTCGGAGTGCGGCCCGAAGATATCCGCCCCGGTCCCCGGGGCGCGTTCATGGCGAAGGTCACCCTCATCGAGCCCTTGGGCGTCGAAACGATCCTCCACCTCACGTCCGGCGGGTTAACCCTGCTCGGCTTGGTGCCGGGCATGGCGGCGCAGAAGACGGGGGAAGAGATAAGGTTCGACATCGTGCACGAGAAGCTCCATTTCTTCGGCCGCGACAACGTGAGGATCCAGGAGAAGAAATGATGAAGATACGCCCCTTGATACCTTTGAAGCTGCTCATCGCCGCGGTCGTGCTGTTCGCCTTGAGCTTTGCCGCCCAGCCGGCGCTGAACGCGCTCTTTCCCGACCTGGCGACATCGACGAACATACTCGTGCTCGCCATCCCTTTCCTGCTCGTCTTCATTCCCGTCATCCTGCTTTATATGGCGGTGATCGTGTTCGTCGGCAAGCTGCTCGACCAGCGCATCCCCGCGATCGTGTACCGGGTCATCGAATACGCGTTCATCGCCGGAATCGTGCTGGGCATACTCGCGATGTTCCAGCCGTGGACATTCCTGCTCTTCAAACCGGGATTCTTCGTGCTCTTTGTATCGCTGCTGGGCTTCATGGTGTGGAGCCACGTGGCCATGAAAAGAGCGCGTCGCTAGGAGATCTGAATGGCAACTGACGTTCGTTCAACGGTCGAGAAGGCGCTTTCCGCGGGCAACGGGATCCTGCGCCTGGAACCCGCCTGGGTGGCCCGCGATTTTCTGCCCCCGGGCCGCAGGCTCGGACTGAAGGAAAGCCAGTACGCGCTCGGGGAGAGGGGCTTCATCTGCGAGCGCTGGCTCGGGTCCACCACGAAGGCCGACAACCGCATCAGCCTCCCGGATGAAGGCCTGAGCTACCTCGCGCTGGAGGGCCAGCGCATCACCCTGAAAGCCGCCGTCGACGCCGCCGGGGACCTGATCATGGGCGCCCCCTACGCAAAGACCCACAAGGGCCTGGGCCGGCTTGCCAAGATATTCGATTACGAGGAGCGCCTCCCTTACCACATCCACCAGGGCCAGGAGGCCATGAACAAGCTCGGAAGGAACTCCAAGGAGGAGGCCTACTACTTCCCCGAGGGCGTGGACATGGGAAAGCACCCCGAGACGTTCTTTGGCGTGCACCCCTCCATCGTGGAAAAAAAACAGCAGGACCTCCTGCTCCCCTACCTGGTTGAATGGAAAAACGACCTGATCCTGCGCTTTGCCCGCGCCTACCTGCAGTGCCCCGACGAAGGATTCCATCTGCCCGCCGGCGGGCTGCACGGACCGGGGACAGCGCTCACTATTGAGCTGCAGGAAGACTCCGACGTCTTTGCCATGCTGCAGGCCATGAACGGGGGCCACCTGATCTCCAAGGACCTGTTGTGGAAGGATGTGCATCCCGATGACAGGAAGCGCCTCGGCGAGCGTGCCGTCCTCGAGCAGGTCGACTGGCAGCTGAGCGGCGACCCCTTCTTCTACGAGAACCGTCATACCTCGCCCCAGCCCGTCCCGGGAACGAAGCAGCCCGGCGGGGAGGAGTTCTGGGTCTACTACAACACGCGCAAGTTCAGCGGCAAGAAGGTCGTGGTGCAGCCGGGCGGAAAAATCAGCACCGTGGACAAGGGTGTGTACAACATCCTCGTCTGGAAGGGCCGCGGTCGTTTCGGGGGTGTGGAGGTTGCGGCGGGGGATTTTGCCGCCGATGAGCTCCTGGTCTCCCACGCGCGGGCCGTCACGCCGCTGACGGTGGAGAATACCGGGCGAGAAGAGCTGGTGATCATCAAGTTCTTCGGCCCCGACATCAACACGGATATCCCGATGATTCCCCGCTACGGAAACTGGCCGGAACGGAGAAAATAGCACACTCGAAGAAGAGGAGGCGACCATGGGCAAGAAGAAGATTTCCGTCGGTACCTGGGCGTACATCTGGGGCGGTTATTCCGACAAGCCGATTCCCTTCCCCGCCGTGGTAAAGAAACTGAAGGAGCTGAAATTCGACGGTATCGAGTTTGGCGCTTTCGCTCCTCACCTGGAGCCGAATACCAAGGAGAAGCGCCTTGAGCTCAAGAAGATGCTCGATGACGCGGGCTTGGGCATCTCCGGCGTCGCGGCGCCTTTCCCCTCTCCCGTCACGACCGACCCGGCTGCCTACCAGGACGTCGTGAAGGGGCACATCGAGCTGTGCCACGACATGGGCATCACCAAGCTGCGGACGGAAACGGTGGATCCCCCGACAGGGATCCCCGGCGGCTTGGACTACGAGACGGCATTCGCAAGGACGGCCGACCGTTGGCGGGAGTCCGCCGAGCTGTGCGCAAAGGCGCAGGTGAAGTTCGTGTGGGAGTTCGAGCCGGGCTTCCTGTTCAACAAGCCCAGTGAAGTGGTGCGCATGACGTACAAGATCGACCACCCCAATTTCAAGGTGATGTTCGACACCTGCCACGCCTACATGTGCGGCGTGGTCGGCTCGCGGCAGATGGGGGAGAAGGAGACGCTGCCGGGCGGCGTCGTGCAGTTCGCCCACATGCTCACCGGCAAGATCGGCGCGGTGCACTTCATCGACTCTGATGGCACCCTTCACGATAACCACACCAGCACCCATGCACCGTTCGGCAAGGGGAAGATCGACTTCAACGCCGCCACGCAGGCGATCATCGAGGCCGGCTACGACGACGAGTGGTGGCCCATCGACCTGTGTTACTGGGAGAACGCGCTGGAGGCAACGGCGCCCACGAAGAAGTTCATGGACAAGCTGGTCGCCAAGTACGGCAAGGGGTAGGACATCATGGCCTGGCGGGTCGTGAAGACCGTCAGGCCTTTTCTTCAACAGAGAGGAG
>JBEKVA010000266.1:0-6060 GCA_049514475.1 Spirochaetia bacterium | reverse complement strand
CGAGCGACTGTTCGCCAGCCCGGCGCTGCACCCCCGCATCAGGGAGGCCGGTATCGGCGCTTCGATGCTCCATCCCTCCTATGTCGTGTTGAGCACCCGCTCCTGAAGAACCCCGCGGCAGCAACCCGATCCGGCACTGTCATAGAACAACGACACAAGATTTGACATTCCACCGACATCTCTGCTCTCCGCAGTATCGTAATTTTCCGATGGAACTGAAATTCGTCGATGGAGGAACGTATGCGAAGATTACTATGGGCCGCCGGGGTGGTCACGGTGCTCGCCGTCGCGCTCGTTGGCTGCCAGACGACAAAACCCGCGCTCCCGGCACCCGCGGCAAGCGAGATCGGGGCTGAGAAATCCGGCTTCTCCCCGGCGGCATCGGCAGGTCAGAACAGCATTGACTTCTCCCTGCTGTTTGGAAACGGAGATGCCATAAAAGCCTGGAAGGTAGAGCTGACCCGCGGTGGCACGGTGGCGAAAACCTGGACAGGAGACGCCAGCTACCTGCCGGCCACCCTGAGCTGGGACGGCAAGGGAGACGCCGGGCCTCTTGCTCCCGAAGGAACCTATACTGCCCGGCTGTCCATCGACTATGCGTCGAAGTACCAATCCGCGTCGGTGGATAGCAGGGAGTTCGTTCTGGATATCAGCCCCCCGACGGGCGGCATATCCCTGTCCCCGGCGCAGTTCACACCCACCGCAAAAGGGGTTGCGGGGCCCGTGAAGCTCACCATCAACGCACGCTCGAAGGTGGCGCACATGGACAGCTGGTCACTGGACGTGCTGGACGAGGCGGGCGGTCTGACACGGAACTGGAGCGGCAGGTGGCCTGACACCACCGTCACGTGGGACGGCTCCTCGATGAGCGGCGGGTTCGTGACCCCTTCCGCGCTCTATCGGGCACAGGCCACGGTGACCGACGAGTTTGGAAACTCCGCGCAGATCACCGGCGATGTCCCCGTGGCAGCCCTGGCCTCGCAGCCGCCGGTCGCCGTACAGCCTCCGAAACCCGGCCAACCCGTCATTACCGCGGCAAGCGCAGGATTCTCTCCCAACGGTGACAAGGTTGCAGACACCATCACCCTGAAGCTGGGATACGGCCAGCCCTCGGCGGTCGCCTCATGGAAGGTGACCATCTCCGCGGCCGGCGCCGGCACGCAGAAGACATTTTCCGGGGACTCCTCCAACATGCCGGACAGCCTTGTCTGGGACGGGAAAGCTGACGGCGGCTCCCTGGCCCCCGAAGGCGTTTACACCGCGGCCATGGCGGTGGATTACGGCACGGCCTTCACACCAGGAAAAGCAGTCAGTCAGCCGTTCATCCTCGACATAACCCCCCCGAGCGGCACCATCTCCCTCTCCGAGCCGCTTTTCTCACCGCTTGAGACCTCTGACACCATCACGCTGAAGCTGGCGGCCACCGCCCCGCTGGCGAAAATCGACAGCTGGACCATGGACATCTACGATCCAGGCGGCAACGTGTTCAGGAGCTTCACCAGCAAGTGGCCCACCGACACGGCGGTATGGGACGGAAAAGGCGCCAAGGGAGAGCTCGTGCAGTCCGCGGAGGACTATCCCGTCGTGGCAAAGGTCAGGGACCAGTTCGGAAACGTCGGAACGGTGAAGGGGAATGTCCCCATCGACATCCTCGTGGAGAAAACGGCAACGGGGTACCGGATCCTCGCCTCCCGCATCTTCTTCAAGGCGTACACGGCGGATTACACCGACGTGCCACCCGTGCTGGCGCAGCAGAATATGCAACGACTGAACGCGCTGGCCGAGAAGCTGAAGAGGTTCCCGGGCTACAAGATCAGGATGGTGGGACACGCGGTCATGATCTACTGGGACAAGCCAGCGCTGGGGGCCATCGAGGAGAGGGACATCCTGATCCCACTCTCAAAGTCCCGTGCGGAGGCCGTCAAGAAGGCGCTCGTGGACCGCGGGCTGGACGCTGGACGCTTCACCACCGAAGGGGTCGGCGCATCGGACCAGCTGGTCCCCGACAGCGACTTCAAGGATCGCTGGCAGAACAGGAGAGTCGCCCTTTTCCTGGAGAAAGCAGAATAAAAGAGTTTCCGTTTCGGGTTTTCCGGCAGCCCTGGACCTTCCAGGGCTGCCGTTTCTTGCATCACACATGGGCAGGCTGGTGCTGGACGGGCGCCGGCCTTCCTGTTACAAGGAACATGCCAAGCACACGGGCAGGACCTTCACGCTGAAATCGGCGGCACCAGCCTTGCCGGCGGCCGCGGCAGCGTGTCGTAAAAGGAAGGAGTATTCTTATGGCAGCTCGAACAATTGCTGAACGGGCCCTGGAGCAGGGAAAGGGCGTCCTGCGCCTGTCCCCTACCTGGGTCCCGCGTTCATTCTGCGTTCCCGGCAGGAGGATAAAGCTCCATCCCGCCGACTACTACGCGCTGGGCGGAGACAGGGGAGGCATTGACGAGCGATGGTTTTCCTCCACCACCCCGGCTGACAACGGGCCGAAGACGAGCAAGGACGAGGGGCTGAGCTTCGTAATCGTGGAGGAAGGCTCGCGCGCGGAGAAGGTCACGCTGCGGGACGCCATCGCGGAGCTGAAGGGCCAGGTCATCGGGGAGCGCATCTGGAAGGCGCACGAGGGCTGGCCCATGTACTCCAAGTTCTTCGACAACAAGGGGCCGCTCCCCCACCACGTGCACCACCGGGAAGCCCATGCAAAGCTGGTGGGCATGAAGGGAAAGCCCGAGTCGTACTACTTCCCGGTGCAGAACAACAACTACGGGGCCGACTTTCCCTACACGTTCTTCGGCCTGCGCCCGGGCACGACGAAGGACCAGCTGCGCGAGAGCCTTCGGAACTTCACCAAGGGTGACAACAAGATCACCAACCTCTCCACCGCGTACCGCCTGGAGCCGGGTACCGGCTGGGACGTGCCGGCCGGGATCCTGCACGCCCCGGGCAGCTTCTGCACCTACGAGCCGCAGAAGGCCTCCGACGTGTTCGCCATGTACCAGTCCCTCACCGGGGACGCCATCATCCCCGAGGAGCTGTTGTGGAAGAACAGCCCGAAGGAGAAGGTGGGCAATATCGACTACCTCATCGAGGTGCTGGACTGGGAGGCGAACGTGGACCCCGATTTCGCCGCGAAGCACTTCATGCCCCCCCGGCCCGTGAAGGCGCGGGAGCAGATGGAGGCCGAGGGCTACGTGGAGAACTGGATCACGTACACGTCCCCCGACTACAGCGCCAAGGAGCTCACCGTGCTTCCCGGAAAATCGGTCACGATCAAGGACGGCGGCGCCTACGGCATGATCCTGCTGCAGGGGCACGGAAAAATGGGGGTCTGGGACATCGACTGCCCCTCCCTCATCCGTTTCGGGCAGCTCACCATGGACGAGCTCTTCGTCACCGAGCAGGCGGCGCGCGCGGGGGTGCTCATCAGCAATCCTTCCCGCACCGACCCCATCGTCATGCTGAAGCACTTCGGGCCCGGGAACCCCGAGCTGAAGCTGTAGATCATGGAGAAGGCCTTCTTCCTCGGAATCGACAACGGGGGCACCCTCACGAAGGCGGTGCTCTTCGACGCCGCCGGTTCGGAGATTGCCGGCGCTTCCCGCAAGGTGCCCCTCATAGCGCCGCAGCCCGGTTTCACCGAGCGCGACATGGGGACGCTCTGGGGGGCGAGCTGCGAGGTCATCAAGGAGACCATTGCGGCGTCGGGCATCCGGCCTGAAGAGATTCGGGGTGTTGCATGCACCGGCCACGGCAAGGGCCTCTACCTCTGGGGCAGGGACGGAAAGCCTGCCTACAACGGCATCAATTCCACCGACACGCGCGCCTGGGAATACCCGGCGCGCTGGGAGAAGGACGGGACGGCCGAAAGGGTCTTTGCAAAGACCTACCAGAAGATCCTCGCCTGCCAGCCGGTGTCCCTCCTGTGCTGGATACGGGACAATCGGCCCGGAGTGCTCGAGCGCGTGCGCTGGATCTTCGAGGCGAAGGACTACATTCGCTTCCGCCTGACGGGGGAGGCGCTGGCGGAGGTGACCGACTACTCGGGCTCGAACCTCATGAACATCCGCGACGTCTGCTTCGATAGGGAGCTGCTGGAGGACTACGGGCTGGGGGACATGCGGGACGCGCTCCCTCCCCTGCGGTACTCCACCGACCCCTGCGGCGCAGTCTCAGCGGAGGCGGCCGCGGCAACGGGCCTGGCCGCGGGCACACCGGTTGCCGGCGGCATGTTCGACATCGACGCGTGCGCCGTGGCAATGGATGTGACCGACGAGAAAAATCTCTGCGTCATAGCAGGCACCTGGGGCATCAACGAGTACATCTCCCGCGCACCGGTGCTCGACAGGTCCATCATGATGAACTCCCTGTTCTGCCTCCCGGGCTATTACCTTGTGGAGGAGAGCAGCCCGACCTCGGCCGGCAACAACGAGTGGTTCACCGAGCTGTTCCTCGACACGGAGAAGCGCCTCGCGCGGGAGCGCGGCATCGGCGTGTACCAGCTGGCGGAAGAGCTGGCCGCCGGCGTCGGCGCCGAGGGACACTCCATCGTTTTCCTGCCCTACATCTTCGGCGCGAACTACAACCCCCAAGCGAAGGCGTGCTTCATCGGGCTGGAGGCAATCACCACGCGAGCGCAGATGATCCGCGCGGTTCTGGAGGGGATCGTCTTCTGCCACATGGTCCACGTGGAGAAGCTGCTGAAGAGCAGGAGCAGGAACCGCCCGGCGGCGGTCCGCCTTGCCGGAGGAGCGGCGAAGTCGAGGACCTGGGCCCAGATCTTCGCCGACGTATTCCAGCTGCCGGTGGAGATCGTCGACGTGAAGGAGATCGGCGCCTTGGGGTGCGCCATGGCGGCGGCGGTGGCATCGGGGGTATACACGGACCTGAAAGATGCCGCGGCCCACATGGTCAGCATCAGCCACAGGCTGGAGCCGGACCCTGGCCTGGCCGCCGTCTATGCGCGCGGCTATCGCCGCTACCGCGCGGCATCCGAGGCGCTGGACGGCATCTGGAAGGACTATTAAGCCAATAATGGATTCATGAGCAACCCCATAGGTATGCCTCCCGGAGGGCTTCCTCCGGGGCCGGATGAGCTTGCCGGAGGCCAACGGGGCCCTCCTGGCCGTGATGCTCGACAACCTGGTGGCGGGCTTCACGGTCAGCCGTGCCTGACGGCGTTTCCAACGCGCTCATCATCGATGTGAAGTTCTGAGCCGCGGGCGGCTCAAGGAGGTCATATGAAGAGATTCATTCTCGGGGCACTCGCTGCCGTTTCCCTGGTGGCGGTGCTTGCCGGCTGCGCGAGCGGTGGCAGGGGGCAGGGACCGCTTGCCACCTACGGTTTCCTTGCCAGCGCGAACCCGGCGCTCCCTCAGAACGTGATGGGCATCATCAACGAGCAGCGCGAGCCGAAGGAGATCTTCGTCGTGGTGCCGCCCGGCACCGACCTGCATGCCCTCGTGGCCACCCTCTCTTTCGGCGCGGAAGCGGGAATTTCCGTCGTCTCCAGCGGGACCCGCGTGGCGCAGCAGAACGGGGTCACGGCGAATGATTTTTCGGTCCCCGTGACCTATTCCATCGATGTGCCCGGGGAGAAGAAGCCCTGGACCTACATCGTGAAGGTGCGGGAGGCGGAGACGAACGCGCGCCTGGGATCACTGGTGATTCCCCGGGGGGCGGCCCTGAGCCCCGCCTTCAACCCGACGGTGCACAGCTACACCCTGACGGTCCTCTACGCGAGCACCTCGGTCCGTGTAGAAGCCAGGGGCCAGACCTCGACCCTGAAGAGCGTCACCGTGGACGGGACGGCAACCCCGGGGCCCGCGGGGGCGGCCGTCATCGACTTCCAGAACGTCAAGGAACGCACGCTCGTCATCGAAACGCTTGCCGAGGACGGGGCAGCGCGGGACAGGTACACCCTCACCATTCGAAGGGGCGCTCCGGACAATAACGCGTTCCTGGGCAGCCTGGAGCTGCAGAACGCGCCGCTCTCCCCGTCGTTCACCCCCGGGGTCCTCGACTACCAGGTCGTGGTGCCCTTCGAGACCACGCAGCTTGCCCTGC
>JBEKVA010000265.1:0-6069 GCA_049514475.1 Spirochaetia bacterium | reverse complement strand
TCTTCTCCAGCATTGCGTACAGCAGCGCGTTTCCGCCCATCCGCTGGTAGCGGGGAAGGATGCCGGCGCCGTTGACGATGAGCCAGCGGGTGCGCCGGTATTCCAAGAGGATATCGATGATGCCCCAAGGGGTGATTCGTCCGTGGGTGCGCTGCAGCGCCGCCGAGAGGTCGGGAAACCCGAAGAGGAACCCGGCAATCTCTCCCTTGGAGAGCAGGAGCTTGATCAGCGACGGGTCGGCCACCGTCACCAGGTCCGTGGTGATCTGGCGGATCTCCCCGTCGCTCAGCGGGTAGAACTCATCCCCGTGGGAGGAGAATGATTCGTTGTAGACCCGCCCGATGCCCGGCGCCCTCTGCACCAGCTCGCGCTTTGTTCGAAACTCGGGGACCTCGAAGCTGCCCCTTTTCATCGCGATGTCGGCCACGCGGCTGATCCGCTCGGGGAGATGGAAATCCTTCACCGCGATGACCATTGAGAGCTGGTCGCGGTGCTTCACAAAGCCTTCCGCCTCCATTGCGCTGCCGTACCAGGGATGGTTGTACGCCATCATCGTCATCACGGCCCGGTGCTCGAAGCCCTCCACAAGCGCCCCCATGCCCATGAACCCGAAGCCGTAGGGGCCGAAGAGGCGCGTGAGGCCCCGGGCGCGCATCCAGTCGAATGCCGCCTGGAAAAGGGCATGGGAGACGTTCCGATCGTCTATGAAGTCCAGGAAATGGAAGTGGCCCACGGCAGAGTGGTGGAACTCGTTGTAGGCGCGATTGTCGATGGCCGCGATGGTGCCTGCCGGCGTGCCGTCCTTGCGCGCCAGCAGGAAGCAGGCCTCGCCGCGCTGGAAGAAGGGATGCCGCCTGTCGAGCACTGAGCGCACGTCGCGGCGGAACTGCGGCACCCACTGCGGACAGCCCCGGTAAAGGCGGTGGGGGAAATCGACGAACGCGCGCCCCGCGGCACCGCGCGAGGAGGACACGATCTCTACCGTGATGTTCTCTGCCATACCGCTCCCGTGAGGGTTGTATCCGAAACGGCCCGTCTTGGTCAAACCTGAGCAATTCGATATACTTCGCCGCCGGCGGGCTGGAAGGGCCCGCGCGGGCGCGCTGCCGCGGACCCGAAGCGGCAGCCGAAAAGGAGAACAGAGCGTGAAATCCGTCTTCGCCGAGACCCTGTACACGGGCGACGAGGTCCTCAGGAACGTCCATCTCATCATCGAGGGGAACGTGGTGAAGGGCGTGTCCATGGAACCCAAGGGGGAGTTTCTCGGCAAATTCCCGGTGATCACTCCCGCGTTCATCGACGCGCATTGCCACATCGGCATGGAGCGCTCGGGAGAGCCGGGGAGCGAGGGAGAGGCGAACGAGCACATGGACTCTCTCCTGTTCCTTGCCGACGCCCTGGATTCGGTGCAGATGGACGACACGGCGTTCAAGGACTCCCTGGAGCAGGGAGTGCTGTACTCCTGCGTGCTTCCCGGCAGCGGCAACATCGTCGGCGGAAGCGCCGCCGTCATCAGGAACTACGCGCGCACCACCACGGAGGCCCTCGTGGCGCGGGCGGGCATCAAGGCCGCCTTCGGCTACAACCCCATGTCCACCCGCGATTGGAAGGGCACCCGCCCATACACGCGCATGGGTTCCCTTTCCCTCCTGCGCGCGCGGCTGGCGGCGGTGAAGCGAAAGATCGCCAAGCCCTCGAAGGGGTCGAAGGCGGCGGATGAGCTGAGCGCCGAGGAAGAGGTCATCAAGTCACTGCTGCTGGGCAAGCAGGGTCTTCGTGTGCACGTGCACAAGATCGACGATATCGCCAGCCTCCTGCGCCTGCAGGAGGAGTTCGGCATTGGCATTACGGTGGAGCATGCCTGCGACGTCAACGACGGCCACATCTACGCGGCACTGAAGGAGCGCGGGGTTCCCGTCGTCTTCGGGCCCCTCGATTCATTTGCCTACAAGGTGGAGCTGAAGCACGAGAACTGGCGCAACGTGCGCCATCTCCTGGAAAGCGGCGTGGAGTTCGGTCTCATGACCGACCACCCGGTGATCCCGCAGCGCAACCTGCTGCTCGAGCTGCGCTGGTTCATCCGCTGCGGCCTGAACCGCCAGGACGCCATAGAGATCATCACCCGGCGCAACGCACAGATCCTCGGGCTGAGCGCCACGCTGGGCACGCTGGAGAAGGGGAAATGGGCCTCGTTCTCCTGCTGGAACGGGGACCCCTTCGAGCTCACCCGCTACCCGGTGAAGGTCTTCGGCGAGGGCGCCCTGGTGTTCGAGGACGGCTGAGACCGCTCGCATGCCGCGGTTCACCGTCGTCATTGCGGACAACCGCTACGCCAGCTACCGCGAGGAGCAGGAGGTCCTGGGCGGGATCGACGCCGCCGTGGTCCTCTTCCCCTCCAGCTCTCCTGAAGAAGCGCGAAAGGTCTTCGCATCTGCCGATGCAATCCTGGTGAATCTTTTTCCGATGACCGCGGAGATCATCGGGGGACTCGATCGGTGCCGCGTCATCTCCCGCTACGGGGTGGGCTATGACAACGTGGACGTGGAGGCCGCCACGGCGCGGGGTATCTGGGTTGCGCGGGTACCCGACTACTGCTTCGAGGATGCCGCCGATCACGCCCTGGCGCTCCTGCTGGGGTGCGTGCGCCGCATCGTCTACCGCGACCGCATGATCCGCCAGGGCAAGTGGAACCTGTATCGCGACCAGCCCTCGTATCGGACCACGGGAAGAACGCTGGGGATCATCGGGTACGGCAATACGGGCCGCTGCCTGCACCGCAAGGTCCTCGGCTTCGGATTCGGCCAGGTGCTCGTGCATGACCCCAACGTCCGCGCCTCGATCATCAGGGCTGCCGGCGGTGTGCCCGCGGACCTTGATACCCTCCTCGCGCAGTCCGATTACATCTCGGTGCACGTTCCCCTGAACGGGGAGACGCGGCACATGATCGGCCGGCCGCAGCTCGCCGCGGTGAAGCTGGGCGCCATACTGATAAACACATCGCGGGGCTCTGTTCTCGATGAAAAAGCCGTGGCGGAGGCGCTGCGTGACGGCCAGCTCTCGGCGGCGGGTCTCGACGTCTTCGAGAAGGAACCCCTGCCTGCCGACAGCCCGCTGCGAAGCCTCGAGAACGTGATCTTCACCGATCATGCAAGCTGGTACAGTGAAGAGTCCGAGCGGGAGCTGAAGACCAAGGCGGCGCAGAACGTGGCAGCCGTGCTGAGCGGCGGCGCTCCGGTGTATCCGGTCAACAGCATCTGAGGGGAGCCCCCCCCGACGGCGCCCGAATCCGCGGGATACCGCGGCGCCCTAACCTCCCGTCAGCTCCTTCATCTTTTCCCTCACCGCAGCCCGCGGGTCCTTTGCATGCTCGATCTCCCGCACCAGCGCGCTGCCTACGACCACCGCGTGCACCAGGGCCTGGACCTGCTGCACCTGGGCAGCCGTCGATACGCCGAAGCCGCCGAGTACCCTCATCCTGCTGGAGCCGTTCAGCGCGGCGATGCGCGACAGAAAGGACAGGACTGCCGAGCCGGCCCCATCGCGGGAGCCTGTCGTTCCGATGCGCAGCGTGGCATACAGGTAAGCGGGGCACAGGCGCGCAATGGCTTCAAGCCGCTCGGCGCTGATCGAGGGGGAGACGACAGGGACCGCGGCGATGCCGGCCTCCGAGGCCAGGTCGAACAGCCCCTCATCGTAGCCCAGCGGCAGGTCAGGCACGATCAATCCCTTCACCCCGCACGCGCGGCACTCGGAGACGAACCTCTTCACCCCTCGTGTGAACACCGGGTTGGCATAGCTCATCACGAATACCGGCACGGCGACGGAGGCCGCGATTTCCCCGACCAGCCGGAAACCCTCGCTCACCGTGAAGCCCGCGGACAGGGCTGTGCCGCACGCCCGCTGAATGTCGGGGCCGTCGGCAGTGGGGTCCGAAAAGGGAAACTGCATTTCCAGGTAGGCGCACCCTCCCTCTGCCAGTCCGCGTGCCACCTCGCGGGAGGCATCGCGCGAGGGGTTGAACGCCACCAGGTGGGCCATGATACACGCGCGCTCAGCCATCGCGCGCCTCCTGCTGGAGGAACGGCAGCCAGGTGCCGGGGTCCATGGCGCGCGCCATGATGAAAAGGTCCTTGTCCCCGCGGCCCGACATGTTGACCACGATCGCCTTTTCCGGGGGGTAATTCCGCGCCATCCGCATCGCGGCAGCCGCCGCATGGGCGGACTCCAGGGCGAAGATGACCCCTTCGTTTCGCGCGAAGAACTTCACCGCCTCGAGGGCCTCGGCGTCTCCCGCGGTGGTGAACCTGATCCTGCCCGTCTCGCCATAGTGGGCAAGCTGCGGCCCGATGCCGGGGTAGTCGAGCCCGGCGGAGATCGAGTGCGTGGGAAGGAGCTGGCCGTCCTCATCGGCGAGGAAGAGGGACTTGTAGCCCTGCGCAATTCCTGCTCGCCCACGGCCGTTCATCCGTGCCGCGTGCTCTCCCACCGCGCTCCCGCGTCCCCCTGCCTCCACGCCGATGAGCGCCGGCACTTCACGCTCGAGGAACGGGGAGAAAAAGCCGATCGAATTCGACCCGCCGCCGACGCAGGCAACCAGCGCCGCGCAGTCGACCTCCTTCTCCGCCATCTGTGCCTCAAGCTCCTTGCCGATGACCGACTGGAACTCGCGCACCATGTCGGGGTAGGGCGAGGGCCCCAGCGCCGAGCCCAGCAGGTAATGCGTCGTCGGGAAGCTGGATGCCCAGTCGCGCATCGCTTCGCTCACTGCGTCCTTCAGTGTCGCCGACCCCGTGGTGACGGGCACTACCTCCGCCCCGTAACGTTCCATCCAGAACACGTTGGGCCGCTGGCGCTTTATATCCACTTCTCCCATGTACACGCGGCAGGGAAGGTCCAGGCGCGCGCACACCGCTGCTGTGGCAACGCCGTGCTGGCCCGCACCCGTCTCGGCGATGATGCGTTTCTTCCCCATACGCCGCGCAAGCAGCGCCTGGCCGACCGCATTGTTGATCTTGTGCGCCCCCGTGTGGGCAAGCCCCTCCATCTTCACGTAGATCCGCGCCCCGCCGAGCTCCCGGGTGGCGTTACGCGCGTACAAAAGCGGCGTGGGTCGGCCGGCAAAATCTGCAAGCGTCTCCGCCAGCTCGCCGGTAAACTCGGCACTGGCCAAGGCCTCGCAGAAGGCCGTCTCCAGCTCGTCCAGCGGGGCGCGCAGCATCTCCGCCACGTAGCGTCCGCCGTAGGGGCCGAAGAAATCGTTATACCGCTTCATAGGCGTCGATCTCCCTGAAGAATCCTTCGAGCTTCGCCCGATCCTTGTGCCCCGCCGTATCCTCGAGCCGGCTCGATGCGTCGATGAGCTCGGGGGAAAGCTCCCGCAAGGCCTCCCCGACATTCTCGGGGCTCAGTCCCCCGGCAAGCCACAACGGCCCTGCTTTCTTCACCTCGCGCGCGAGCTCCGCGGGGATTTTCTTCCCGGTGCCTCCAGATGCCTGCGCCGACCAGGCATCCGCGAGAACGCGGGGACAGTGAAAGTCTGCCATCGAATCGATGTCAGCGCCGCCGCGCACCCGCACCGCCTTGTAATACGGGAAGGCAAGGCCTGCGCACTCGGCGGGACTCTCGTCCCCATGGAACTGCACGGCATCCAGAAGGCCTTCCTCCAGCAGACCCGCGACCTGCGGGTCCAGCCGGGCGCTGCCGTCGCGTCTCTCGCTTACCACCACGGCCACCTTCAGCACTGCCAGGCTCCGCAGCTCCCGCAGGAGAGCCGGCTGCGCGCGTCGCTTGGACTCCGCGAACACGAAACCCAGGGCGTCGGCGCCGAGTGCCACCGCCGTCTCCGCGTCCTGGGCGCGCGTGATGCCGCAGATCTTCACCAGCGGTCTCCCCGGCCTCATGCGGCCGCACAGCCGCGCCCAGAAAGAGCCGTCGCGGTCAGGGGAGAATGCTTCCAGCAGCCCGGGCACGCTCT
This sequence comes from Spirochaetia bacterium, assembly GCA_049514475.1. GTDB lineage: Bacteria > Spirochaetota > Spirochaetia > SZUA-6 > Fen-1364 > Fen-1364. The sequence continues at coordinate 95 of JBEKVA010000265.1, read as the reverse complement.
GCGCGGATCGCATTGCCGTCTCTCCCACCAGCGCCCCGTCGAATCCCGATGCCCGCACCAGCCGTATGTCCTCGGGGGATCTGATGCCGGACTCG
>JBEKVA010000264.1:0-6075 GCA_049514475.1 Spirochaetia bacterium | reverse complement strand
TGGCCAGGATTTTCACCCCGTCCATGCTGAACGCCAGCGCACTCTTCGCCCTGCTTGCGGCTGTCGCCGTGTACATCTTCATGTACCGCAGCCACGCGGGATACGAAATGCGAATGTGCGGCCTCAACCGCGAGTTCTCCCGCTATGGCGGGATCAACGTGTCAGCCTACCTGGTGCTCCCCATGATCATCAGCGGCGCCCTTCACGGTCTGGGGGGGGGACTCATGGTCCTGGGGACATATCACGCGGCAATCCAGGGCTACTCCTTCGGCACGGGATGGAACGGGATCGCGGTTGCCCTGATCGCCAAGAATAACCCCTTCGCCGTCATTCCCGCCGCGCTGCTGTTCTCCTACCTCGATGCCGGCGCCAAGGCGGCCATGCTGAATGCCGACCTCACCTTCGAGATTGCCGCCATTGCACAGTCGTTCATTTTCTACCTCGTTACGGCGCAGTCGCTCTACGCGTTCGCTCACCGGCGGCGGAGGAAGGCATGACGGCAGGCTCTCCTTACAGCATTCCCCTGGTTCACAGTGCGGTGGAGATCATGACGCCGTTCCTGCTGGCCGGCATTGGGGGGCTGTTCACCGAGCTCTCCGGCATGCTCAACATCGCCCTCGAGGGGCTCATACTCACGGGCGCCTTCTTCAGCGTGGTCCTGGCCGCCGCGACGGGCAGCCTCCTCCTGGGCATCCTGCTCGGCATCCTGTGCGCAATGCTCCTCTCGCTGCTTTTCGGCTCGGTGACCCTGTACCTGCGGGCCAACGTGTTCATTACGGGGCTTGCCACGAATCTCTTTGCCTCGGGCTTTACCATCGTGCTCGCCTATCACCTTTTCAGGACCAAGGGCGTGATCCAGTTCCCGAACGTGCCGCAGTTGCCGGCGTTCGTGGTCCCCCCCTTTCTCCAGAGGATCCCGATCCTCGGGGACGTGCTCTTCGGCCACAACATCATCGTGTACCTCACCTGGCTCATCGTGCTCCTGTCCGCGCTCGTCATTTATCGGACCCCTTTCGGAATGCGCCTGCGAGGCACGGGCCTGAACGAGAAGACCATTTTTTCCCTCGGGCTGAACCCGAGGCGTTACCAGCTGGCTGGCATTCTCATCTCGGGCCTCACCTGCGGGCTGGCAGGAGCCATGCTTACGATCCAGCTCGCCGCATTCGTGCCCCAGATTTCAGCAGGGAGGGGATGGATCGCGCTGGTGGCCATTTACCTGGGCAACAGGACTCCCTGGGGAATTGTCGCGGCATCCTTCGTCTTCGGGCTCGCCGAAAGCCTTGCCGACTACGCGCAGGGTGCAACGCGCATCCCGGCGGATTTCATCCTCGCTCTTCCCTACCTCATCACGGTTGTCGCCATGATCCTCTATGCGGTGTGGCGGCACGCAAGGAACACTCATTGATACTCGCCGTCGACGTGGGGACATCCGTGCTGAAAGGTGCCCTCTTCACGAAGGACGGAACCCAGGTCCGGCGCGCAGAGCGCCCGCTTGCAAGCATTCCCCAGACCGACCCGCTCCGTCACGAGGTCGATGCGCGGGAGTGGATCAGTGGCCTGCGGGAGGTGGCACTCCGTCTCGGCCTTTCCCAGGGCTCGCGTATCGAGGCAGCTGTCGTCAGCGGAAACGGCCCGACACTCGTTGCCGCCGGCGCTGATGGAAGTCCCCTGGCTCCCGCGATGACCTGGATGGACCGACGCGGCGCCGTGGAGGCCGCTGCCGTCGGAAAGCAGATCGGGAGGCGGATAGATCCGAGCTTCTTCCTTCCGAAAGCGCTCTGGATCCGTCGCGCCACGCCGGAAGTCTACGAGCGGACCCGGTACTTCTTTTCCTGCCCCGAGTACGTGGCATACATACTGACGGGAACAGCGGTCACGTTCCTGCCTGGATCCCGGTACGAGCGCTACATCTGGGAACCGGATGCGATAAGGAAGCTCGGCATGGACACTGCCAAGTTTCCCGGCTTCATCGATTCGGGGAAGCTGGTGGGCCAGGTGAGCGGGGAAGGGGAGGCTGCCACGGGCGTTCCCAGGGGAGTGCCGGTCTTCGCGGCAGGCCCTGATTTCATCGTCTCCCTCCTGGGAACGGGAACAGTTGTGCCGGGAAGAGCGTGCATCAGGTCGGGAACTTCGGAAGGCATCAATCTCTGTACGGTATCTCCCATCGACGATCCCCGCCTGATGTGCCTGGGGCACCCCGTGCGCGGGCTGTGGAACATCTCCGGCATCATCTCCACCTCCGGCAAGGCCCTGGAATGGTTCAGACAGGCAAGCGGAAAGGGCCGGGAAGACTACGAGAAGAGCTTCCAGGACATCGCATCCATCCCTGCCGGGGCGAACAGGCTGCTCTTCCTTCCATACCTGGCCGGGGAACGGGCTCCACACTGGGACCCTGGCGCCAGGGGCGCCTTCATCGGCCTGACGCTGAACCATGGACGCCGGGACATGATGCGCGCCGTGGTGGAGTCCACCGCCTTTGCCATCCGCGACGTGCTGGAGGTGATGGAGGAGATCGGGCTTACTGTCGCGGATTTCCGCATCACGGGGAATCCGTCGCGGAGCAGGCTTTGGAACCAGATCAAGGCCGATGTCACCGGCAGGCGCATCCTGGTGCCTGCCGTGGAGGACCCTGACCTCACCGGGGATGCCTGCCTGGCCCTGTGGGGCCTGGGAGACTACGGTTCGGTTTCCGAGGCGGCAGAGTCCATCGTGAAGATCGGCAGCGTGTTCGAACCGAGCCAGGGAAGCCGCTCGATATACGACGAGCTTTTCCCGCTGTACCGAGAATCGTATCTGAGACTGAAGACCGTGTTCGCACGGCTGGGAGGATCGGATGATCGACAGGATGAGTGACGAGCTTGTGAAGGCCATGTGGGATGCGCTGCCGGTGGAGACCACGGTGATCGACGCCAACGACGAGGTGGTTGCCTGGAACAAGCACGAGACGCGCATATTCCACCGCCCCATGTCCTCCATGGGGCTCAATTTCCGCGAATGCCACCCGGCGGAAAGCCTGGACAAGGTGGTGCAGATCGTCGAGGACATGAGGAGCGGCAAGCGCGACAAGGCCCGGTTCTGGGTCGATTTTGCCGTCGCTCCTGCCGGGCCGAAGCACAAGATCCTCATCGAGTTCTATGCGCTGCGCGATGAGAAGGGCCTCTACCTGGGGTGCCTTGAAGCAGCGCAGGACGTGCAGGACATCATCGGGCTCAGCGGCCAGAAACGGCTGCTCGACTGAGACAGGCGCTCTATTCGACGCTGATCGTTCCCGGCGCCACGCTGGAACGGGCTTCGCCGACGATGAAAGCCTGCGCGCCGGCGGCCTTCAGGGATGAAAGACATGCCGCCGCTTCTTCCCGGGGCACGGCGGCGAGCAGGCCGCCAGAGGTCTCCGGGCTGAAGAGCAGCTTCCGTGTGAGCTCGGAGACGCTGCCGCCAAAATGCACATGGTCCCTGAAAGCAGCCGTGTTGTTCCTGGTGCCGTTGGGGAACGCGTCGGATTCGCCGGCGGCCTGCGCGCCCGGCAGCCAGCGCAGGCCCGATGCAGCCACGCGAATGCCCACGCCGCTCTTTCGCGCCAGCTCAAGCCCGTGACCCAGGATCGAGAAGCCCGTCACGTCGGTGCATGCGCTCACGCCGAGCCCTGATAATATCCGCGCCGCTTCGCGATTGAGACATTTCATGGAAACGAGGGCGGGTTCGATCTCTGCTGCCGAAATGGTGCCGCGCTTCAGGGCAGTCGTAAGGACCCCCACCCCGAGGGGCTTGGTGAGCACCAGCACGTCGCCATCACGGAGCGCTGTCTTTACGAAAATCTTTTTCGGATGCACGAACCCGACAACCGCCAGGCCATACAGCGGCTCCTGGGAGGTGATCGTGTGACCGCCGACGAGGATGCAGCCTGCCTCGGCGGCCTTTTCGGCGCCCCCGCGGATGATTTCCGAGGTCACCCCGGGAGGCAGGACCGCGGGGAACCCGGCAAGGTTCAAGGCGATGGACGGCTCCCCTCCCATCGCATAGATGTCACTCAGCGCGTTTGCGGCGGCAACGGCGCCGTAGTCATAGGGATCGTCGACCACGGGAGGGAAGAAGTCGGCGGTGAATACCAGGGCGCGGGATTCATCGACCTGGTAGACGGCCGCGTCATCACCTGCTTCCAGTCCGACCAGGAGCTCAGCCCGGCTGCCCTCGGGAAAAAGACGGGCAAGAGGCTGCAGGACATCGGCAAGGGCGGCAGGGCCCATCTTTGCCGCGCATCCCGCTGCCGCACAGAACGAGGTGAGCCTGATTTTTTCTTCTGCCATGGCGCCTTACTGTATGCAGTGCGCACGCGGACGGTCAAGATTCCACGGCGGATTTCACCACCTCGGTTCCATTGCTGTTCCAGCGATGTTCCATGGCGGAACAGGCCGCGCATTCCCGGGTCGGCATATCAGCAAAAATCGCCCCTGATGGCGTGCACCTGCACCGTTTCTTCGCGCTTTTCGATTGGGCACGATACTTGCATGGATGTTCGGGCAATCGATTGTGCTGAAAATCGAGATCCTTGTTTGGGCACCTCCCCGGTGCGAGGAGGGCGTGAATGGCGGACACACGGGAAAAGGCTCCTGGGCTCGGCGCGGGCGAGAATCGCCTTTCGCACGATAGCAGGCGGTTTGAGACCATTTTTCAGCATTCTCCCGTCCCACTCTGGGAGCTGGATTTTTCAGAGCTTCGCACCGCGATTGAATCCCTCCGAGCGCGCGGTATGAATATTCCGACCTATCTCGAGGATCATCCGCGGTTCCTGAGGGAAGCGGCGCGAATGATCACGGTGGTTGACGTCAATGAGGCGGCCCGTGTGCTCTCCGAGGTCACTGATCGCCGAAAGCTCCTGGGGCCTCTCGAGCGGGCGCTCGACCTGGAGGACCCTGCGAAGCTGGCTTCCCTCCGTGACAACGTCCTGCTCATTGCCGAGGGGGTGACGCACAGGGAGAAAGAGGCCCGCATGACAACCCCGTCGGGCAGGACGCTCGACATCCTCGTCACGCATTTTCTCACTGACCCGGGCGACTCCTCTTCCCGCATGATGGTGAGCATCCAGGATATCAGCCGGCAGAAACGCGCCGAGAGTGACCTGCGTCGGAGCGAGGAATGCTATCGCACCCTTGCGGAGAATCTTGGTGAGGGAATTGCCATCGTGGACCCGACGGAAACCTTTCTCTATGCCAACCCGGCAGCGGAAGAGGTTTTCGGCGTCGCGCGGGGCAGACTGGCAGGCATGGAGCTGCGGCAGTTCGTAAGCGAAACGGACTACCAGCACTTTTTCGGGGAGGCGGGAAAGCGCCAAGGCGGCGAGGCATCGAGGTTCGAGCAGCGGATCGTCCGGCCGGATGGGACGACCCGCTGGATCGAAGTAATTGCCACACCCCAGTTCGATCAGGGCGGCACATTCTCTCATACCCTCAAGATCTTTCGCGACATTACGGATGTCCGTAAGAATCAGGAGGCTTTGCGACGGAGCGAAGAGTGGTTCCGCAGGCTGTTCCAGGGCCACTGTGCCATCATGCTGATCATCGACCAGCCGACAGGGAACATCCTGGACGCCAACAAGGCGGCCGCCGTCTTTTACGGGTGGTCGGTCGAGGAGCTCACGCGGATGCGGATCCAGCAGATCAGCATCCAGGCCCCGGAGGCCATGAGGCGGGCACCCGATGAGGCGGCGCTCGCGCGGCCAGGTACCCTCGAGCTCGCTCACCGCCGCGCTGACGGTTCCGTGCGGGATGTGGAGGTATTCAACAGCTCCATCGAGCTGACGGGAAGGAATGTCAATTACTCGATCATCTATGACATTACCGAGCGCAAGCGTGCGGAAAAAGCGCTGGTGGAAAACGAGGCGCGGTTCAGGACCCTCATCGAACAGGCGCCTGTGGCAATCATGGTTTCACGCAATCGGACCAGCCTTTTTGCGAACTGGAAGTGCCTGCAGCTTCTGGGAATGCGAACCGTCGAGGAATCGATCGGCCGACCGATTGCATCCTATTTTGCGCCGCAGGCCCCCGAGGAAATACTGGAGCGAAGCCGGCGCCGTTCTCT
>JBEKVA010000263.1:0-6085 GCA_049514475.1 Spirochaetia bacterium | reverse complement strand
TGCGATCTACCTCGGCATGGCCGACGGAAGCCCCTGCCGGGCGGTGGAGGTTCCCCCCGGGCAGCCTGCCCCGGACGGCTGGCGCTTCGAGGCAATCCGTTCGCTTTTCGGACTCATCGGGGACCGCTTCTTCTCCGTGGCGGCGCGGGCGCTGCAGCTTCTGGAATGGGACCGAAGCCACCGCTACTGCGGCAGCTGCGCCACCCCCACGCTGCTGAAGCCAGGTGAGCGCGCGCGGGAGTGCCCTGCCTGCGGGCAGCTGAGCTACCCGCGCATCTCACCCGCGGTGATCATGGCGGTGACACGCGGTGACCGGCTCCTCCTTGCCCATGCCCGCAGGTTTGCGCCCGGCTCTTACAGCGTGCTGGCAGGCTTCGTGGAGCCGGGGGAAACCCTGGAGCAGTGCGTACAGCGCGAGGTGCGCGAAGAGACGGGGATCGAGGTGAAGAACATCCGCTACTTCGCAAGCCAGCCGTGGCCGTTTCCCCATTCCCTGATGATCGCCTTCACGGCCGAGCATGCCGCGGGGGAGATCCGCGTCGATGAAACCGAGATCATGGACGCCGGCTGGTACGCCGCGGACGCCTTTCCCCCCATCCCGGACCCGATCACGGTGGCGCGGCGGCTCATCGACTGGTTCGCCGCCGGGAAGCCGCGGTGAAAACCCGCTGCCCCTGGCCCGGCGACAACCCGCTGTACGTGGATTACCACGACAGCGAATGGGGAACGCCGGTGCACGACGATGTGCGGCACTTCGAGTTCCTCGTGCTGGAAGCCGCCCAGGCCGGTCTGAGCTGGCTCACCGTGCTGAAGAAGCGCGAGGCCTACCGGGCCGCCTACCGCGGGTTCGACCCCGCGCGCGTGGCGCGCTTCGGCGCCCGTGACGTGCAGCGCCTGCTCGCCGATGCCGGCATCATCAGGAACCGGCTGAAGATCACCAGCTCCATCAACAACGCAAAGCGCTTCCTCGAGGTGCAGAAGGAGTTCGGCAGCTTCGACGCCTACCTGTGGGGCTGGACGGGGGGAAAGCCGCTCATCGGCCGCTGGGAAGCGATGTCCGAGGTGCCCCCGCGCACTGAGCTTTCAGATGCGATCTCGAAAGACCTGAAAGCCCGGGGCTTCTCTTTTGTCGGCTCCACCATCATCTACTCGCACCTGCAGGCGGTGGGCGTTGTGAACGATCACCTGCTCTCCTGTTTCCGACGCAAGGAGCTGCGCTCGGTACGTCGTTGAACGCGCCCGCACTTTCCGTTACATTTCCAGTACATGAACGAGCTCATTGCCGTGGTGGAGGACGAAGAGGATATCCGCGCCGTTGTCTGCGCCGCCTTGAAGAGGGATCGCTTCCGCGTCCGTGAGTTCGCAGACGGCAAGGGCTTTCTCGGATCACTGCGGACCGACAGGCCCGACCTCGTCGTGCTGGACCTGATGCTGCCCGACACGGACGGCTTCGCCATCTGCCGCAGCATCCGCGGCGACGCGGCGCTTTCCAAGACCCCCGTCATCATGCTCACCGCGCGCGCCGAGGAGGCCGACCGGGTCCTCGGCCTGGAGCTGGGCGCCGATGACTACGTGGTGAAGCCTTTTTCCCCCAAGGAGCTCGTTGCCCGCGTGAAGGCGGTCCTGCGCCGCGCCGCTCCCGAGCCGGGGCAGCCGCGCATCGACGCCGGCGGCGGGCTTCTCATAGACGGGGAGAGCAGGGAGGTTTTCTCCGGCACCAGCAGGCTCGAGCTCACCCAGGCGGAGTTCCGCATCCTGCAGCTCCTCGCCTCCCGCATGGGGTGGGTTTTTTCCCGGGAGAAGATCCTCGACCATCTCTGGGGGGATGAGAAGAACGTCACCGACAGGTCGGTGGACGTCCACATGAAGCACCTGCGCGACAAGCTGGGTCCCGCCGGCAGTCGGATCCTCAACGTGAGAGGCGTGGGCTACAAGCTGGCCCCTGCGGATACTGCCGCGCGCGCGCCGCGGGAACGGCGATGAAGCGGCACATCTTCGTCCGCGTTTTTGCCGGCTACGTTGTCCTGAGCCTTCTTGCCCTCCTCATCTTCGCCGCGTACACGCTGCGTCTTGCCCGCGGCATCTCCTACGATGCCCTCACGAAAGGCCTGGAGAGTGCCGCGCTCACCGCGACCGTCGCCGTCTCCCCGCTGTTGTCCCACGGCCGCACGGCGGAGCTCGACGCGCTGGTGACCCGTATGGGGAAAGAGGGACGGGTGCGGATAACCGTCATCGATCCGAACGGCGTCGTGCTGGCGGATTCCTGGGAAGATCCCGCCATCATGGAAAATCACCGCCAGCGGCCCGAGGTGGCCCTCGCCCTGGAGGGCAGGCGGGGGACGTCCCTCCGCCTGAGCGGCACCGTGAAGAAATGGATGGTCTATGTCGCCATCCCCATCGGCTCTGATCGGCCCGTGCGGGGAGTGGTGCGCGCCGCGACCTACCCCGAGGAGCTGGATGCCGCGACATTCCGCGAGCGCGGCAGCCTGGGGCTGTTCGCATCCCTGCTCTTTGCCGCCTGCCTTCTCTCCGCGTTCCTGCTCTCCCGGACCCTCGTTGCTCCGCTGCGCGACCTCGCCGGGGTGGTAGGACGATTCGCCGCGGGAGATTTCGGCGCCCGCCTGCACCTGCGCCGCCGCGACGAGATCAAGGAGCTTGCCGACAGCTTCAATGCCATGGGCGAGCGCGTGCAGGGGCTTTTCCTGGAGCGCTCGCAGCGCACGCAGGAGCTGGACCAGATCTTCTCCTCCGTGCAGCAGGGCATCCTCCTGCTGGACAGCGCGGGAAGGATCGTCCGCAGCAACCGGGGCTTCGAGGACCTCGCGGGGAAAAGCCCCGTGGAGGGCAGGACGCTCTGGGAGGTCGTGCGCGCCCCCCGTCTCACCGAGCTGATCCAGCGGGCCCGCGCCACGGGGGCGCGGCAGTCAGAGGAGCTGGCGGTCGGGGAGAAGTCGGTGCTGTGCACCGTGGAGCGCATGGCCGGACGCGAGGAGCTGATCGTGGTCCTCAACGAGACCACCGAGACCCGCCGGCTGGAAGTGGTGAAGCGCGACCTGGTGGTCAACGCCTCCCACGAGCTGCGCACGCCGCTCACCTCGATCCTCGGTTCCCTGGAGATGCTCGAGGGAGAAGTGAACGGCGAGGCGGCGCGATGGGTGAAAGCCATCCAGCGCAACGCGGAGCGCATGAGCGCCATCGTGCAGGACATGCTCATGCTCTCCCGCCTTGAGGCGCGCGGGGCCGAGCCATCGTTGGAGCGCGTCGACCTGGCCCGGCTTGTCACGGATGTCACGGAGATGTTCGCTCACCGCGCCGAGCTGCAGGAAATACGGCTTTCCCACCAGATATCTCCCGTGCTTTCCCCCGTCAACGCCGATCCCTTTCTCCTGGAGCAGATGCTGGTGAACCTCCTGGACAATGCGTTGAAGTACACCGAGAAGGGGGAGGTGACGGTGAGCTGCGCCCCGCAGGGCGCCGAGCAGGTGAGGATCGAGGTCGCGGACACGGGCATCGGCATCCCCGCGGAAAGCCTGCCCAGGATATTCGAACGCTTCTACGTGGTGGACAAGTCCCGCTCGCGCGCGCTGGGCGGCACGGGGCTGGGCCTGGCAATCGTCAAGCATATCGTGTCCAGCCACGGCGGCACCATCGAGGTGGAAAGCGCGCCCGGCAGGGGAACGCGATTCATCGTTCTGCTGCCCGCCGGAGCGCCTGCGGCGGGATGATCGAGGCACCGCGGGAGCAGGGAGGGCTGGCAGGCGGCATCGAGCGGCTCGCCGGTTTTCTGCGCGGCAGGAAGGTCCTAGCGCTCAGCGGCGCCGGTCTCAGCACCGAGTCGGGAATCCCCGATTACCGCGGCCCGCAGTCGATCAGGCGCCAGGGGCGCCCCATCTATTACCACGAGTTCGTGGAGAACCCGGACTCCCGCGCCCGCTACTGGGCGCGCAGCGCCGTTGGCTGGCCCCGCGTCTCTGCGGCCAGGCCCAACGCGGGCCACCGCGCGCTGGCGGAGATGGAACGCTCAGGGGTCGTGACCGGGGTGATTACCCAGAACGTGGACGGTCTGCACCACGCGGCGGGCAGCCGGCTCATCCTGGAGCTTCACGGGACGCTGGCGGAAGTGCTGTGTCTTGCCTGCGGGGCCCGCGAGCAGAGGGCCGACCTGCAGCAGCGGATCCTTTCCCTGAACCCCGGCTGGGCAGATGGCTCCTTCCGCGCCGCCGTGGCCGAGCCCGACGGGGATGCCCGCGTCGAGCTGCCCGCCGATGGTTCATTCAGGGTGCCGGACTGCCAGCGCTGCGGAGGGATCCTGAAGCCTGACGTGGTGTTCTTCGGGGAGAACGTGCCCCGCGAGCGCGTGCAGGCCGCCATGGGATTGCTGGACCGCGCGGAGGTGCTCCTCGTTGTCGGCTCTTCCCTTGCCGTCTTCTCAGGATACCGCTTCATCACCCAGGCCGTTGCGGACCAGAAGCCCGTTGCCATCATCAACCGCGGGCCGACCCGGGGAGATCCCGTGGCAGCGGTGAGGATCGAGGCTGCCACGGGCGAGGCTCTTCCGCTCCTGGCCTCAGCGCTCGGCGCGCCGCTGAGCGAATGGCCCCTGGAGGATGCCGCGGACAGCTGACGCAGGCCGCCGCGGCACCATGCACAGCGCCGGGTGTACCGCCCGGCGCTGCATCTCATCAATCTGCTTTCAGCTCATCCGCCAGCGACAGGAAGACAGGCGAGAATCCCGAGGGATAGCCCGGCTGGGTCGTCCAGACCTGGACGGTCCCTGATGCCTTCCACACCTTTCCGTTTTTCGCGACCGCCGTGAGGAGGTAGCGAACCACGGCGCCCTCGGGAACCTGGAATGGCTTTGCCAGTGAGAGGGCACGATCGCGCCCCTGACCCGGCTTGCTCCAGACCACGTCTTTCCCGTACGAGGCTCCCGTTTTTGCGTCGACCAGCTCGAAGGTGACGCTGGACTCGCCCTTGGCATTCTTCTCGAACTCCTCCTTGTCGGATGCGCGTCCCTTGCCGGGCGGCAGCATCGATGTGTAGCCGTACACCGCAACGGGGCTGCCGAGTGCCGGCCAGGCGGTCCGTGTCGCATCACCGTAGAGGAGGAAGGGAATGTCGAGGCTCACGATGTCATCGGAATAGCGCGCCTCGGTGTAGTACAGGAAATGCCCTGCCTTTGTCGGGATGACCGTTTCAATTTCCACGAGCCGATCGCGATTCAAGGCAACCCCGTTCGAGCGGTACGCAAGGCTGAGGGAGATATCACCGCCCTCCTGCCTGATGCTCACCGGCGCGGAGGACTGGGCGATGATCTCGTTGGTCCGGTAGTACCGCGTGATGATCCGTGCCTGGGCGCCGACCGCGTCTCCGTTCTGCGCCAGCGCTTTCGCCTCGGCGGGCTGGAGCTTGAGGTTCCTCGCCGTCAGCTGCACGTGATCTTTCCCGGTGTCCCCCGGCTGGGGCTGGGAGGCAGCGGCGTCCTGTTGGCCAGCGCGCGGCTTATCGCTGGGTCCCGGCCTGTCAGCGGGTGTCGGCGCGGCCCCTGGCGTATCGTTTCCGGCGGGGGGCGGGGGCGCTACGGGAGCGGGCGCCACGGGGGCGGCCTCCCGTCTGATCTGCACCCGGTAGAGCTTCTGCGAACCATCTTCGGCGCTCACGGCGAACGTGATGACCGCCTGGCCCCCGGCAGCCACCGGCAGAGTGAGGGACACGCTCTGCGCGGGCCTCATGTCCGGCTGCTCGACGAGTGCCATTCTTGCCACGGGGCTCGCCGTTACGGCGCTGATCTTCGCGGCCTCCACGGCGGCCGGAAGGAAGATCCCGTAGGATGCGATGCGGGGAGAGAAGGCAGGGCTCAGCACGCCCGTGGAGACGACAATGGCCGCAAGATCGGCGTTCCGATCAGGCTCGCCCCTGCGCACCTCAACGACATAGCGCTGCACGCCGCCGTCCTGCGCCGTCACCGCGATGCCCACCCGCATGCGCTGCCGGGGCGCGGCGAACTCGATCACCGCACCGGCCGCCGAGCCGGGGTCCCCCGTGACAGGGACTACCGCCCTGCTTCCCTGCTCGATCACCTGCT
>JBEKVA010000262.1:0-6142 GCA_049514475.1 Spirochaetia bacterium | reverse complement strand
GGGAGAAGGAGCAGGGCGAGGCCGAGAGCTGTGACGCGCAGGTAGTGCGCAAAATAGGCGCGCTGGATGTCATCCCCCGTTGGTCGCTTGGAAGTGTGACGTCGACCGTGCCCCGGACATTGGCCGATCGTTCGACAGTGACCTTCCACGAGTTGTTGTGCAAGTATCGTGCCATTATCTTTTCGGCCGAAAACGCCGGTATTCATAGCACAAAACAGCGCAAACGATCATATTTTCATGTCCCCCGCCTCTCCATGACCGCGCGAGTGTTCCCCCGCTGGAACGGAGATGGAACGCTGGAACGCTTTCGTTCCCCAAGCTTCCGAAATTCAGTACCTTTTCTGTGCATGGAGGCGCTGGAGTGAGTTTTGCGAAGACACTGGGAGAGTTGAAATCATCAGGGTACGCAACCCGTACCATAAAGGAGGAGATGCGCGAGAACCTGGTACGCATGCTTCGCTGCCGGGAGGAGCTGTTTCCGGGGATCGTCGGCTACGACACCACGGTCATCCCGGGGCTGGTCAACGCCATTCTTTCGAAGCACGACTTCATCCTGCTGGGGCTCAGGGGCCAGGCAAAGACCAGGATCCTGCGCGGCCTGATACGGTTTCTCGACGAGAAGGTCCCCGTCCTGACTGGCACCGACACCAACGATGATCCGTTCAATCCCATCAGCCGCAGGGGCCGGGAGGCCGTGGCGACCATGGGGGATGCGGCACCGATCGAATGGATGCCGCGGGAATCGCGCTACCGGGAAAAGCTGGCCACCCCGGATGTCACCATCGCCGACCTCATCGGCGACATTGACCCCATCAAGGCGGCCACGCGCAAGCTGGCCTACGCCGACGAGGAGGTCATCCATTTCGGCATCATCCCGCGCACCAATCGCGGCATTTTTGCCATCAACGAGCTGCCCGACCTTCCCCCCCGCATCCAGGTCGGCCTGCTGAACATTATGGAAGAGAAAGACATCCAGATCAGGGGATTCCCCATCAGGATGCAGCTTGACATTCTCATGGTCTACTCCGCCAATCCCGAGGACTACACCAACCGGGGCAACATCATCACCCCGCTGAAGGACCGCATCGACTCGCAGATCATAACGCACTACCCCCAGGACAGGCAGGCGGCCATGCGGATCACCGCCCAGGAGGCCTGGACGAAGCGCGAGGGGGGCATCGAGCTGGTGATGCCCGACTGGTTCCGCGAGCTGGTGGAGGAGGTCGCCTTCGCCGCCCGGGCCAGCGAGTACGTGAACCAGGCATCAGGCGTGTCGGCCCGCATGAGCATCTCCCTCATGGAGAACGTGCTGAGCAACATGGAGCGGCGCGCCATCATCCAGGGAGAGAAGAAGGTGCACCCCCGCATCGCGGACCTGCACGCCGCCGTGACGGCCATCACGGGCAAGGTCGAGCTGGTCTACGAGGGCGAGCAGCAGGGGGCCATCATCGTGGCGCGGAAGATCATCGGGGAAGCGGTGAAGGAGACGTTCCGCCGCTGGTTCCCCGACCCCACGCCGAAGAAGAAAAAGAAGAAGAGCTCGGACGAGGAGAGCGGGGAGGAGCAGGTGCCTGCCGGCCGCTCGGAGCCTTCACCCTACCAGGGAGTCCTCGCGTGGTTCTCCAAGGGCAACACGGTGGAGACCTCCGACGAGCTTGCCCATGAGGACTACGTCGGGCGCCTGTCGAAGGTGAGCGGCCTGAAGGAGATCGCCGCCAAGTATCTCGATCTGAAGGACGGTGACGGGATCGCCCTCGGCATGGAGTTCGTCCTGGAGGCCCTGCACCAGTACTCCATGGTCTCCAAGCGGGAGGAAGGGATAAAGACCGCCTACCGCGACATGCTGAAGGCAATGTTCGATCACATGGCCACCAGCGGCGACAACTAGGAAGGCGGCCTGGATGCTGTGGGAATACTCCGAGTGGGACCAGACGCTGCAGAATCTCCTGAAATCCTTCCAGGATCTCATGAGCCTGTTCAATTACCTGATGCTCATGGCGGGGGGAGACGTGGACAGGGTGTTCAAATGGATGGAATACCTGCAGGAGCGCGGCTCCCTGGACGGGGACATCGACCTGGAGGAGTTCCGCCGGCAGCTGGAGGAGCAGCGGATCATCGAGAAGCTGAAGGAAGGCGGGTATGCCCTCACGGCCAAGGGAGAGCAGGTGATCCGCAAGGACTCGCTGAACCAGATCTTCAACGGCCTGCAGAAGTCCGGTTTTGGCCAGCACCGCGTGCCCAGCTCGGGCAACGGGGATGAGCGGCTCACGGAGACCCGTCCGTGGCGCTTCGGGGACCCCATCACGCAGATCGACGCGCTGGGAACGATCTCCAACGCGGTGAAGCGCGGCGGGGTGGAGGAGATCACCCTGGCAGAGGAGGACTTCGAGGTCTACGAGAACGAGCACCTCTCCTCGTGCGCCACGATGCTCCTCATCGACATCAGCCACAGCATGATCCTCTACGGCGAGGACCGCATCACCCCCGCCAAGCAGGTTGCCCTCGCGCTGACCGAGCTGATCCTCACCCGCTACCCGAAGGATACGCTGCGGGTGGGCACCTTCGGCGACGAGGCGCGGGAGATCGCCATCCGGGACATCCCCTACCTGCAGGTGGGGCCGTTTCACACCAACACGCGCGCCGGCCTGGAGATGGCGCAGACGATACTGGAGAGCACCCGGCAGTCCAACCGGCAGATCTTCATGGTCACCGATGGAAAGCCCACGGCGATCACTGAAAACGGGGAAGTGTACAAGAACCCCTACGGGTTCGACCCGAAGATCCTTGCCCAGACGCTGGAGGCGGCTTCAGCGTGCCGGCGGGCAGGCATCACCATCACGACATTCATGCTGGCGCAGGACCCGGAGCTGGTGAACTTCGTGGAGGAGATGACGAAGCTGAACAAGGGCAGGGCGTACTTCGCCGCCGCGGACAAGCTCGGGGAGTTCCTCTTCGCGGACTACATCAGGAACAAGAGGCGCATGCTGCACTAGCACGGGCGGCGCGCCCCGGGCTCCATTGCACATGCCCTGAATACGTGATAAGAGGACGGGTATGCCCGTAAGGATACCGAACGACCTGCCGGCCCGCAAAACGCTGGCCGAAGAGAACATCTTCGTCATGGACGCCGAGCGCGCCGTTCACCAGGACATCCGCCCGCTGCGCATCGCCATGCTGAACCTCATGCCCACGAAGATCATGACAGAAACGCAGCTCCTGCGCCTGCTGGGCAACAGCGCCCTGCAAATTGACATCACCCTCATCCGCATGGGCACCCACGAGTCGCGCAACACCCCCACCGAGCACCTGGATGCTTTCTACGAGTCCCTGGACGAGGTGCTGCACGAGCGCTTCGACGGGCTGGTCATCACCGGGGCCCCCGTGGAGACCCTTCCCTTCGACAAGGTGGACTACTGGCCCGAGCTGGTGCGCCTGATGGAATGGAGCAGGACGAATGTCTGGTCCACCATGCACATCTGCTGGGGCGCCCAGGCGGCGCTGTACCATCATTACCGTGTTCCCAAATACGAGGTCCCCGCGAAGGTGTTCGGCCTGTTCCCGCACCGGGTGCTGGACCCCACCGAGCCCATCATGCGCGGGTTCGACGAGGTGTTCCTCGCGCCCCATTCGCGGCACACCGAGGTGCGCCAGGCTGACATCGAGAAGGTGAAGGACCTGAAGCTCCTTGCCGTCTCGGAGGAAGCGGGCGTCTACATGGCCATCTCCTCCGACAGGCGCATGATTTTCGTGACGGGTCACCCCGAGTATGACAGGCTCACGCTGAAGGCCGAGTACGACCGCGACAAATCGCGGGGCCTGCCCATCGCCGTGCCGAAAAACTATTTCCCTGATGATGACCCACGGCGGGACCCGATAGTGACGTGGCGCTCGCACGCCCACCTGCTGTATTCCAACTGGCTGAACTACAGCGTCTACCAGGCGACCCCGTACGACCTGACGCGACTGCCGGACACGGACACCCCTCCGCAGTCGTAATGACGCGAAGGCCGTCAGCGGCACCTCTCCCGGGCAGGGCGGCTCAGCCCTTCTCGAAGTCCAGCACCTGCTCGTCGTTGCGCACCGCGATGCGCGCCCCCGGGGGCACGATCACGAAGTCGTCGTCCCACGGACCGTTGAACAGCTTGCCCAGCAGCGACATCGTCCCTTTGCGCACGTCGAAGGTCCACCCCTTCACCGCTGCATCGGCGCGGCCGGCCTCGATGAGAGGGGTCTCGTCGGTGATGCCCATGGTCAGGTACAGGTAGGCATTGTAATTCTTCCACCAGTCCCCGACGGTGGAGGCGAGGAAATCGGCGTTTTCCTTTCCGTATTTCTCCACCATGTCCTCGTAGCTCTCCGTGAGGCCCAGCTTCCCCATCACACCCTGCTTGCCGTACGCGGGCCGATCCCGCTCTCCACCCTCGCCGATGTTTCGCTCCGACCAGCCCGTCGTGAGGTAGTAGGTGCCAGGGTGCGCGTCGAAATAGTCGCGGTAGGCGCTGCGGGAGCCGAAGAAGAACGTGATGCAGTCATGGGCCCGGGGTATGACGAGGGGAATGCCGCGGGCGCGCACGCCTGCCAGTCCGTCGTTGCACCTCGCGTAGCCAAGGAGAATGGCCTCATAGCCCCGCGACGGGTCCACTGCGTCGATCACCGACTGCACGTGGGATACCATGTCATGCGTCTCCAGGTCGTGCAGGCCCTTGCGGAGGAACTCGACGTCGACTTGCGAAGGAGAGGTGGCAGCCAGCCAGCACGCCTCCCGGTAGATGATCTCGCACCCGATAAACTTCAGCTTCCGCTTCTTCAGATCCAGCATGGAGGGAATCTACCCGATCCGGAGGGGCTCGCCAACCCAGCCGCGGGCCGCGGCGTGCCGCGCACGCGCGGCGACAAATCCGCGCACGCGCGGCGGGATCATTCCCTTTGACTCGGCACCCCCGGGCTGCGTATTTTCTGTAAATACCGCTCTGACGAAGGAGACCCCGACCGCATGTATACGGTAACGAAGAGAGAACGTGCATTTACACTGGCAGGAATCATGGTGGCACTGCTCCTGGGGGCGCTCGACCAGACGATCGTTTCCACCGCCATGCCGAGGATCCTCCGGGACCTCAATGGCTTCAACCTGTACGTATGGGTGGTGACCGCCTACCTGCTGGCCTCCACGGCGATGATCCCGATCTACGGGAAGCTCTCCGATCTGTATGGCCGCAAGATCGTGGTCCTTATCGGCGTCGTGCTGTTCCTCGCCGGGTCGATCCTCTCGGGCCAGTCGCGCAGCATGACGGAGCTGATCATCTTCAGGGCCCTGCAGGGTCTCGGCAGCGCGGGGATATTCTCCACGGCGTTCACCGTGGTCGCAGACATCTTTGCCCCCGCGGAGCGGGGGAAGTACCAGGGGCTGTTCGGGGCGGTCTTCGGCATCTCCAGCGTCATCGGTCCCTGGCTGGGCGGATTTCTCACCGACACCCTTTCGTGGCGGTGGGTCTTCTACGTGAACATGCCCATCGGCATCATCGCGCTGCTTTTCATTCTCTTGTGGATGCCGCCACTGAAGCCGAAGCTCGAGCGCAAGGTGAGCATCGACTGGTGGGGGTCGGTCACACTCCTGGTCGGCATCGTACCCATCCTGCTCGCCCTGACGGTGGGCGGCCAGGAGTACCCCTGGGGCTCCTGGCAGGTGATCGGCGCGTTCGCCCTGGGTGCCGCGGGAGTGGTTGCCTTCATCCTGGTGGAACGGCGCGCCCGGGAGCCGATCCTTCCCTTCGACATGTTCCAGAACCGCACTTACGTGGTCGGCAACGCCGCCGCGCTCCTGATCGCGGGCGTCGCATTTTTCGGCGCCATCATCTTCCTGCCCATCTACATGGTCCTCGTGGTGGGGGTCTCCGCCAGCGCGGCGGGCCTCACTGTCATGCCGCTCACCCTCGGCCTGGTGGTATCGAGCTTCGTCTCGGGACAGATCGTGAGCAGGGTGGGCAAGTACAAGATCCTCCTCCTGGTCGGGGCCGTGCTTGTCTTCATCGGCTACTGGACCATGCTCGGTCTTACCCCGGAAACCACGCGGGGACAGGTGGTCTGGCGCATGATCATCCTGTGCTTCGGCATCGGGCCGGCGCTTCCCATCTACACCCTGGCC
>JBEKVA010000261.1:0-6144 GCA_049514475.1 Spirochaetia bacterium | reverse complement strand
CTCCCTACACGGCCCTCCTGGCAGCCCTGGCCGAGTTCTTCCGCGGCCAGCCCGTGTTCGGCCCCGACAGCCAGGACCTGGTGGAGATGCTCCGCAGCCCGGCCCGGGCCGCACCCCTGTCCCTGGCTGGGCAGCTGGAGTACATCCGCACCCGCTGGGGGGCGCTGCTGGGAGACCTGCTGTTGCGGCTTCTTACCGGCATCGACCTGATCAGGGAGGAAGAGAAGCTCCGCTTCGGCACCTTCACCCCCGGGCCGCCCGAGGTCTACGAGTACGTGAGCCAGGCGGCGGAAATCGAGGCATTCAGCTCCGACACCGAGTGGATGCCGCGCACGGTGATGCTCGCCAAGAACGCCCTGGTGTGGCTTGACCAGCTCAGCCGCGCGCACGGCAGGGAAATCAGGCGCCTCGACCAGGTGCCCGACGGCGAGCTTGACCGCATGGCAGGGGCGGGTTTCACCGCGCTGTGGCTCATCGGAGTGTGGGAGCGCAGCGCGGCCTCGCGCGAGATCAAGCGCAGAATGGGAAACGCTGAGGCCGAGGCGTCCGCCTACTCGCTCTATGATTACGTCGTTGCCGCCGAGCTGGGCGGCCAGGGGAGCCTCGAGGAGCTTCGCGCTCGGGCAGCGCGGCGGGGGATCAGGCTTGCCAGCGACATGGTGCCCAACCACACCGGCGTGGATTCCCGCTGGATGGCCGAGCACCCCGAGCGCTTCCTCACGTGGCCGCACCCCTGGCCGCCCTTCCCCTCCTACTCCTTCAACGGCCCGAACATCTCAAGCGCCCCCGGAGTCTCCGTCCAGCTCGAGGATCATTACTGGGACAAGACCGATGCCGCCGTGGTCTTCAAGCGCGTGGACACGAGGACAGGCGACACGCGGCTCATCTACCATGGCAACGACGGCACCCACATGCCGTGGAACGACACGGCCCAGCTTGATTTCCTGAACCCGGCAACACGGGAGGCGGTGATCCAGACCATCCTCCACGTCGCGCGGCAGTTCCCCATCATCAGGTTCGACGCCGCCATGACCCTGGCGAAAAAGCACTTCCAGCGGCTGTGGTACCCCGAGCCGGGCAGCGGCGGTGACATCCCCTCCCGGGCGGGCAACGGGCTTTCCCGGCACGACTTCGACCGGGCCATGCCGGTGGAGTTCTGGCGCGAGGTGGTGGACCGCGTTGCGCGGGAAGCGCCGGGTACGCTCCTGCTGGCCGAGGCGTTCTGGATGCTGGAGGGCTTCTTCGTGCGCACCCTCGGGATGCACCGGGTGTACAACAGCGCCTTCATGCACATGCTGAAGGCTGAGGACAATGCCGGCTATCGTCAGACCATCCGCAACACCCTGGAGTTCGACCCCGAGGTGCTGAAGAGGTTCGTCAATTTCATGAGCAACCCCGACGAGCAGACCGCCATCGAGCAGTTCGGAGACGGGGACAAGTACTTCGGTGTGTGCACCATGATGGCCACCCTGCCGGGGCTTCCCCTTTTTGCGCATGGCCAGCTGGAAGGGCTGAAGGAGAAGTATGGCATGGAGTTCCGCCGCGCCTACTGGAACGAGCCGGGCAACCCGGGCCTGGCGGCGCGGCACGAAAGGGAGATATTCCCCCTGCTGCGGAGGCGCCACCTCTTCTCCGGCGTCGAGGGCTTCCTGCTCTACGATTTTTACGCGCCGGACGGCCGCGTAAACGAGGACGTGTTCGCCTACTCCAACAGGAGCGGCGAGGCGCGCGGCCTGGTTCTGTACAACAACCGCTACGCCGATGCGCGGGGCTGGGCGCGGACGTCGGCGGCCTTTGCCGTGCGCACCGCGGAGGGCAGGACGCTCACGCAGAGGTGCCTCGGCGAGGGACTCGCCCTGCCGAACGACCCGGCGGCGTACGCGGTGTTCCGGGAGCACCTGTCGGGCCTGCAGTACATCCGCGGCTGCAGCGAGCTGTGGGAGAAGGGGTTGTACGCAGAGCTGGGCGCCTATCGCTGCCAGGTCTTCATGGATTTCTCCGTCGTGTATGACGATGCACGGGGCCGCTGGTATTCCCTGACCCTGGAGCTCCTCGGACGAGGCGTGCCATCGATTGACACCGCCCTGCGGGAAATGGAGCTGCGGCCGCTGCACAGGCCCTTTGCGGAGCTCCTTGGCGTGGAGGACCCCGCGGCAGCAGCGGCGCAGATGGATGCCCTCTACGCGCGGTTCCTGGCCGCGGCGGCTGCGCAGGCGCCAGGCCTGATCGACACGGCGGCAGGCAGCAGGGACTTTCACGCGCGCCGCGAAGCGCTGGCCGTCGCCGCGCCGGCCGCGGCCGAGGCATTCCGCTGGCTGTGGTCTGTCATCCGCCCGCTCTGCCCCCCGGCGCTCCCCGCCGTGCGCCTGGTCTCGTGGGTGGAAGAGTGGATGCTCGTAAGGATCATCCTCGAATACCTGGTGCGGCGCGGCTGGGATGCGCACGCGGCTGACCGCGCAACGGCGCTGATTGCGATGGCCGTCCGCGCGGAGGAGATCCGCACGGTGCCGGACGCCGATCTCCCGTGGGACGCGCTGCTCTCAGACCCGGCCGCGGAAAGCTTCCTCATGGTAAATCTCTTCAGCGGCACAAAGTGGTTCAGCAGGGAGGCGCTGGAGCTGATGGTCGAATGCCTGCAGGCAATGGAGATCTTCGGCGGCACGCGGCGCGCCGACTATCGTCGCCTCCTCGAGCTCGCCGAAAAGGCAGGCTATCGCTGGGAGCCGTTCCTGGCCGCGCTGGCGCCGTCTTCGCCGGCCGCCCCGACCTCTACTCCGTGAGCTCCGCCGCCCCGCGCGGCATCCCCAGGACGATCCAGATGCTCACGGGCGCGCCAGGCTACGAGCGCAGGACCTTGATCTTCGGTGCGAGAACTTCCATGGAAATGGGGAAGTCCGAGGGCTCCAGCCAGACGAGCTCGCCGTCGAGCTGCATCGGGATGCGGGCCCGGTAATCGATGTCCACCCTGTCCCCGCTGAAGAACTTCACCTGCGGCAGCTCTCCGTGCCTGCCCAGGTAGAAAAGCTTCTTGTTGCGGATCTTCTCCAGCACCCCCATGCGGCCCACCACGCACACGTTGTCGGTGCCCGGGAGCACCGGCATGTGGCCGCCATAGGTGCGCCCTCCGCTGATCCCCACGATCACCATGGAGGGCACGATGCCGTCGATCCGCGTCTCCCCCTTCGGGCCGTTGATGCGGACGTCCATGGGCTCCGGGTGCACCCTCTGCTCGTAGAACAGGGAGCCGACGTCCACCATCACCTTGTACGCCTCCCCGGGGATGACGCGCTTGAAGCGGTTGGTCAGGGCCACGATGAACGCATCCAGGCCGATGCTGCCGACGTTGAAGGAGTAGCGCGGCGCTGCCCTCTGCGTTCGCACGAGCAGGGCGCCGGTTGCCACCGTGCGCTGGGGGCCGAGGATGAGATCGTAGGCGTCGCCGAAGGTGTGCGCATCTGCCACGTCGTTGCCCGTTCCCAGGGGGAGCCGCAGGAGCCGAAGGCGCTTCAGCACGCGGGTGTCCGCCTGTACGAGGGCGGTGCAGATCTCGTTGCTGGTGCCGTCCCCGCCGCAGCCGATGAGGAGCCGCTCGATGCCGGAGGCTGCCCGTGCCTCCGCGTTCAGGATCCCCTCGGTGATCAGTCGCGCGTGCCCGGGGCGCTCGGTGAAATGCACCGTGTTGATTTCCACTTTGCGACGGGGATAGCGGCCGCGCAGCTCCTCGAGCTTGCGCTCCAGGTCCATGATGAGCTTCTGCAGGGTCGCGCCACGCTTGAAGAATCCCGCGTGCGGGTTGACGATCACGTCGACGATCAGGGGCGCCTTGACAAGGGAGCGTGAAAACTTCGTCAGCTCGGAAACCCCGTTTGCGTACGTAGAGATCAGGTCCATGATCGCTCCTCCGTGAGGGCCCGGATGCGGCGGGCGGCCCTGCCGCGATGCGAAACGAGGTCCTTCTCCTCGTCGGAAAGCTCGGCCATGGTCAGGCCGCGTTCGGGCAGAAGGAAGAGGGGATCGTAGCCAAAGCCGTTGTCCCCCCGCGGGGATTCGGCAATCAGCCCCTCCACGGTGTCCTGCGCGACGAGGAACCGATTCTCATCGAAGACGATCACCAGGCAGCAGACAAAAAACGCCGCGCGGTCCTGCAGGCCTTCCATCCTGTCCAGGAGATACGCATTGCGCCGCGGGGCATCCAGCAGCACGCCCCCCGCCCCCGCCCCGTAGCGGTTGGAGAGCACCCCCGGCTGCCCCCCCAGCGCGGGCACGCAGAGCCCCGAATCATCGGCGATCACAGGCCGCTTCGCGGCCCGGAACAGCGTCATCGCCTTTCCGAAGGCGTTCTCAAGGAATGTCTCCCCGTCCTCTTCGAAGACGAACTCCAAACCCAGATCGCGGGGGGTACGGACCTCTGCATGCGGAAAAAGCCTGAGGAACTCCTGGTGCTTGTGCTCGTTGTTGGACGCGAGAAGCAGTTCTGTTTTCATCATGCGGTCCAGTGAATGTCAGGATCATATACCGATGCGAGTTTCCTCTTCAACCAGTACAATCCCGAATCCACCGTGCCCTTGGGCACTCCCAGGACCGCCGCGATCTCGCGATTTGTCGGCGAAAGACCCACCCTGGCCATGCGCTGCATGGCCAGGCGCATCCTGCGCCGCGCGCGAAACAGCGCCTCCTGCAGGCACCCGATCTTCCGCGGTTCCGTCTCCGTCTTCAGCTCGGTTTCCAGAAGGCGCGCCTGCGCGAAGGCCCTGTTGCGCCTGTCGCGGAATGCTTCAAGCCTTTTTTCCCGCCCGCCGCGCATTTCCTGCAGCGTTGCCATCAGCTCCCGCAGCCGCTTCTCCCCAATGCCGATCACGGCCGCGAGCGCCGCGGCGCTTTCAGGGGAGACCGTCCGCGAGCATTTCAGCACCAGGAACAGGAAATTCCTGCGGTCCGCGCTGCTTCTCACCGCCTCTCCGACGCAGCCAGGGATGAGCCATGCGTGAGCGCATGGCTCATCCGGCCGTCGTTCCGCCGGGTCCGCGCACTCTCCCTGCTCGAGGCGCAGCGACACGTTCCACCTCCGCTCCCCCTGCCGGCGCTCCCGCGCAAAATTGCGAAGCTGCCAGGCGAGGACCGTGAACAGGTATGATTCGAATGGCTTTCCCTGGTCCCGGAAGCGCTCGATCAGCCTGATGAGCCGGGGATGAATGAAGACGTAGAAGTCCCCACAGGCATCCTCGTCCCATCCCATTTTCCAGCGGGGGTAGTGATACACGCGCGGTGCAAGCTCCGCAACGATCTCGTTCAGCCCTTCGCGCGTCCTCTGGTACTGGAGCACCTTGTCCGTGAGATTTTCCATGACACGTCCTCCTTGCCGCGTGGGGAGAAGTGCAAGAGGCGTGCCAAGGCGGGCAGTCACCGGGGCCGTCGGAGGGCGTAATCTTTACATTCGTTTACTTTCCAGGCTGGGGAGGGACCGAGAGGTGAGGGGCGAAAGCGTCGAGGACTGTCTTTTTCACCGAATCAAGGGTGCCTGCGATGTCGAACCCCGAGGCCTGTCGATGCCCCCCGCCGCCGAAGGAAGCGGCAATGGCCCCGACGTCCAGGGAGGAGTTGGAGCGAAGCCCCACGGAGAAGGCGCCCCCATGTTCTTCCTTGACCAGCGCAACGACGACGTTCCCGCTCACCGTCTGCAGCAGTCGATAGACCTCGTCTTCGCCGCGCTGGGTGACCGCCAGCCGCGTTCGGTCAGCGATGGTCTGCCAGGTCAAAAGCAGCCGATCACCCCAGTGGCTCTCCACGCGAAGGAGCGCCTCCGCCAGGAGCTTGCGGCTGGCCAGCTCCCGCCTGCCGTACACCATCATGTAGGCCTCGGCGGTGGAGGTCCCGCCCTCCACCAGGCGCGCAACGGCGCGGAAGGTATCAGCGCCGTTTGTGCCCAGGTGGCGGAAGAACCCCGTGTCGGTGCACAGGCCGAAGAGAAGAAGGCGCCCGGTCTCCCCGTCGGGGGTCACCCCCATGTCCTCGAAGAGCTGGTGCACGAGCATCGTGGTTGACGGCGCCGAAGGCTCCACGAAGCGGGCCGTGCCGAAGTTTTCACCCGAGGAGTGGTGGTCAATGACCAGGCAGGGCAGTGAGCCGATGCTCTGCCCGAGGGGT
>JBEKVA010000260.1:0-6157 GCA_049514475.1 Spirochaetia bacterium | reverse complement strand
GCACAAGAGTTGAACTTGTGACCCCCAGCGTGTCGAGCTGGTGCTCTAACCAAACTGAGCTAGCCGCCCGTCGTTCCAGACAGTAGCCAACCGGCGCGCGGAATGTCAAGGGATGGCGCGCGTGTCGGGTGCGCGACACCGAGCGCGGTTGACGGCAATCGGCATCCCCTGTAGTATGGGCGCAAATGGATGCGGCCTCGTTCTACCTTGTCGTTGAAAGTTCGCAGACCGTTCGTGAAGCCCTCTGCCATGTGCTCCTCTCTTTCGGAATCCAGGGGATACCCGTTCCGTCGCGGGCAGCGGCGCTGAAGACGCTCGCGGAAGCGGAGAAGATCGAAGGGGCGGTGATCGACATCGACAACACCGACGTCGACGGGATCGCCCTGATCAGCGAGCTGAAGCAGGATGAGCGCACGCGCGGCATGGCGATCATCGTGCACACGGTGCAGAGCAGCAAGGAGTTCGTGCTGAGGATGGTGGAGCTGGGGGTCGTCGGGTACCTCCTGAAGCCCTTCAGCCCCGACACGGCCAAGGCGAAGCTCGCCGCCATCTTTGCGAAGACGGCGGGCCACAACAGCCAGCGCCGCCATATCCGCGTTCAGCCGGACCCCGGCGAGCTCGTGCGCGTGAGCTTCCGCGTGAGCCACCCCCCGCGCCTTGTGTCGGGCAGGATTGTTGACATCAGCCTTGGCGGTCTTGCCGTGGAGCTGTTCAATCCCCCGGCCCCGGAGGAGCTGCCCCCCGGAACACCCATAGCGCGCCTGGAGTTTTCGGTCTCGGGCAAGGAGCTGAAACCCTCGGCGAGCGTCGTCGTCTACAAATCAAAGATTCTCGCACTCCGATTCGAAAACATTTTCTCCGCCGATAAGAGTGCTCTCGAACGCTATATATTCAAAAGCATTTCGTCATGATACTTTTATGCCGATAAACAGGAGGAAATGAGAATGATCGAAAGTTCATACCGCCGCATCCGGAGTGCAGTCCTTTGGATTTTCCTCATTCTTCCCGTGGCGGCTTTCCCCGCCAATATCGTTGTTCCGACCATGGAGATGATCACCCACGGCAGCACCGTCGGCAACGTATTCCAGCTGCAGAGCTATGGCACCTTCGACATGGAAATCCAGGGCGGATACAAGTTCGGAGGAAAGATTTCCGTCGGCCTGCTGAACAACCCGAACCTTGAAAATATGGCTTTCGGAGGCCCGACGGCCTTGCCAATCAACTTCCTCGGCGCCAGCATGACCATCCGCGACCTTTTCAGCGCGCCTCTCAACGTGTCCTATTTCATAGGCCAGACAGACATCTTCTGCTCAGGCGCCGGCTTTTCCGAGTTCGGGGCTGCACCCATCATGACGCGCTACCGGGGCTTCCTCTACTTTCCGAGCACCAACCTTTCCGTCACACCCATTTACGACGGCATTTACCAGGTCCAGGGTACCGGCGCGAAGGTGGAGTACACTCCCATGGCTGACCAGCTCAGCCTTGACGGCTACTTCTATGAGGACACGCATTGGCCCGGATTTACCGGGCTGGGCAACTACTCGGGTGATCTGCGCGTGCTTTTCAACACCGAGATGATAAAGCTGGAAGGCTTCATCGGAGCCACCTATGCCGGCGCGGCGCCCGTCGGCCTGTACCGCGGAGGAGTCCTCTTCTACGCCACCAACAAGGCGGTCGAGTTCGTTGCCCAGTTCGGCATCCCCCGCTGGGACCCGAGCGCGGAACCTTTCAGCGTGAATCTGTTCTACATCCTGGTCGAGCAGCGCCTTCACATGGACGTTGTTTCCATCGTGCCGACCTTCTTCTGGCACCCGGCAAGCTACAACCAGCTGAACTACGCCAGCGAGGTGGGCGCCTTCGATGTGAATCTGAACATCTACTACGACGATCCCGCCAGGACGAGCCTCCAGTCAGGCGCTGAAGGCAATTTCAAGTTCCAGTCTTCCACCGGCTCTTTCCAGTGGACGGTATCCCCATGGGTGGGGTTCACCACGGCGGGCATTCTCTGGACCGCAAAGATCAATTTCAATCTCTGGCCCTACAACGCTCTTACTCTCGTCGACGCCTTCGTCGGGGTGCGGGCAGAGCTCTAAGCCCCCGCCTCCCTCACACCATTCAAGCGATATCACGCATGGCGGCATCCCACCTGGGGTGCCATGCGTGCAGTGGGCCACCACATGGCCGCGCGACTGGCGCTGCATCCGCCACTGCCAGTCGAGGAAGGCGTGCGCTCATGAGCACGTCGGTCGCTGTCTCCGATTGTTTCGAGGCACGGTCTTCTGCCCTGCCTTCCGGGCTGTCCTCTGCCCCTTCGTTCAGGCGCGCCAAAAAAAGGGCCCCCCACGAGGGGAGCCCATACTTTTCATGTCTTGTACAGAGTCTATCTACTGCGGCTTTGTGGCGTCCATCTTCTGCTGCTCGAGGAAGCGTAGGACCTGCACGTTGCCAAGGCGCTTCAGCTCGGCCAGGCGCCGTGCCTCGTTGCGCTGCTGCAGGATGCCCCAGAGAGCCTCGTCGTTGATGTCGCGCTGGGATTCGATGACCGCCTTGTCGTAGGTGACCGAAATGTCTTTCACGTACGTGACGAAATCACCGCCATCCTGCGCCGCATCGCGGTAGATCACGATGCCGATCAGCTTCAGGTAAGGCATGCCCTTGGGATACAGCGGGTACTTGCGCACCTCGCGGTTCCTGACGTCCACGATGTAGTTCGGGTTGTCCCAGGTGAGGGTCCTCCACCCGTCGAACGCCAGGTAATCCATGAACATCGTCTGTTCCTTGCCATCCTGGTCCGCGACGACGACCCCGAGCCCGTTGGGGAAGTTGGATCCGTACACGGTGATGGAAAGGCTCTTCAGGACACCGACGTTCTTCACGACGCCGAACCCGTTGAACTTCTCACCCTTGCCCTTGTCGGCATCCGCGACGACGAGCTGGGCGCCCTGCAGGGCGTCCTTGTCGGCGTACGCGGGAATGTCGAACGGAGGCTGGACGATTGCCCACGAGTTGAAGGGCTCGACGGGGAAGTGTATCCGCACGCCGAGCACCTTCTTGCTGGCCATGTCCTGGCCGTTGAACTGCTTGGCGTTCGGGTTCGTCGTGGCTTCCTTGGTCATCGTGACGCTCTGGTTGACGATGGAGCGGGCGGACGAAGCCAGTGTCACCTGCCAGTTGCCGAGGGCCAGTGACGACTTCATTGCCGCTTTCTCTTCATCAGTGAATGACGCTCCTGCCACCGCGCTGTAATCGACCAGCGTCGCCGCGTTCTCAGTCGGGGCCTTTGCGGTCCCCATGGTCTGATCCGCTCCGAGCTTGGTAAAATCGATGAGCATGGACTGATCGGCAAAAAGCGCTGTTCCGCCGAGGAGAAGCCCAACGACCACAATAATGAACAGCCGTTTCATGCATCGCTCCTTTCGCTGCTTACGTTCCTTCTGGAGTTACATCGACAATTATAGCAACAGTCAAATCTTTGTCAAATATTTTTCTTGCCTGTAAAGCGGGGAATCTGCCCGTCGATCGAGATGACGATCTCGCGCAGCCGCGGAAAATTGAAGCGTATCGAGCGCGACAGCGCCGACAGCGCCTCCTCCCCATGCAGCGGGACCTCGGGGTCCTCCCCGAGCACGCGCGGGGAAAGATCGAGGTACAGCGTGTGCCCGTGTATCAGCGCCGAAAGGACCGAGGCCCCCCGCGGGAATATCCGCAGCGCGTCGTGGCCCGTCGGACCCAGGAGCACTCCTTCCACCAGCTCCGTCACGTCGCGCTCCCGGCTCCAATGCCGCGGGAGGAGCCGTTCTTCGGCCACCATGCGCCGGCCGGAGTGGGAGGGGAAGAAAAGTATCCGCGCGGCACTCTGGTTGTCGATAAGGAGGAAGAGAATCAGGGACAGCGCGAGAATCCCGAGAAATACCAGCCCGAGGATCGCGGGCTTGCCCCGAAGACGCATGCGCAGCAGAAAATCGAGCCTATCGAGCACCACCACTCCCGTTTCGTTCGAATCGCGCGACGAACGCGCGGACGCCAGTGTACATGCCCTGCGCGATGTCTTGCAAGTACGTCTCGTCGGCCAGCCGGGCGGCCTCCTCGGGGTTGGTCACGAACCCGACCTCGGTGAGCACCGCCGGCATCCGCGCGTTCCTGACCACGTACCAGTCGTTCTTCCGCATGCCCCTGTCGCTGCTCTTGTCCCCGATTTCCGTGTCCAGCCCCGCGAGAATCTCGTGGGCCAGCACCGTGCTCTCCACGGAGATCTCTTCCTCCAGCATGCTGTTGAGGATGGGCACAATGTCCTCGTTCTCCTTCCCCGCCCTTTTTACGTCCACGAGGGTGCGCTTGTACTCGGGCGGCAGGCACCAGACCTCGAACCCCGAGGCCTTCCTGTTGAATGGCGAGGTGTTCGCGTGGATCGAGATGTAGAGGACCGTTTCAGAGGTCTTTTCCAGCAGGGCGTTGGCAATGACGACCCTGTCCTCGAGGGACACGAAGGTGTCGCTTGACCTGGTGAGAACGATCTCCTTGTCGGGGAACGCCCCGCGCAGCAGGGCCGCGAGCTTCTCCGCCACGCTCAGCGTGACGTCCTTCTCCTTGACGGTGACCTGCTTCTTTCCGTCTGCAAAGCTCCCCACCCCGCCGCCGTCCTTCCCGCCGTGACCGGGGTCGATCAGGATGCAGCCCACCCGCATGTGCTCGGCGGCATGCGTCAGGCGGTCTCTCCGTACCGCGTCGCTGAGCGCCGATACGGCTGCCACGCTCAGCCAGACCGTCCCCTCGCGCCGCTGCGGTGGATCGATCGTCACTGTCATGCGGTAGTTGATCAAGGCAAAGGGCGTCCCTACCCCGATGGAAATCCTGTCGTCGCCGAAGGAGATGACACCCGTATCGCGCAGGGGGTCCCACTCTAGGACAGCCCCCAGATCCCCGACCACGGAGATCAGGTCCCTGTCTTCGGCACAAATGCCAAAGGCAAGCAGGAGAAACAGGAGCACGGCGGCACAGCAGCGGGAGGCGCTCATGCGGTGTACAGGAGCTCCCTCAGTCGACCGGCGGCCGCGGCCTTGCGGACGCTGTCAAGGACGTAGAGGCCTCCCTGGAACGAACCCCGCACCATGGCACGCCAGAAAAGTCCCGAG
Source organism: Spirochaetia bacterium (assembly GCA_049514475.1). Taxonomy (GTDB): domain Bacteria; phylum Spirochaetota; class Spirochaetia; order SZUA-6; family Fen-1364; genus Fen-1364. The sequence continues at coordinate 1,025 of JBEKVA010000260.1, read as the reverse complement.
AGGAGAAACGGTGCCCCGGCACCGGCAGGGAGCAGCACGGCGCCGCCCAGGAGAAGCGCCCGCCTGAGGGCGTCGGCAATCCGCTCTCCGTGCCAGTCCTCCGCCTCTGCCGCCGGGAAACCGTCAAGGGCTTCCACGGCAAGAGATCCCTCCGCATCCACGCGCAGTGGGTCCCCGCGATAGAGAGGCAGACCCGCAATGAGATTCCTCGCCTCCTCCTGCAGTGAAGAAAAGGCGTCATTGCCGGTCTCGTGGAAAAGAAAATGGCTCGTGCGCTCCTCGTTGGGGCGAAGACGGATGACAAGCGCCGCGATGCCACGGCGCGCCGAGTCGACCGCAGGGCCCCGCGCGGTCCCGACGGCAATCACGTTCCCGCTCTTCTGAACGTTGTTGGCGGGAAACAGGGTTTCCTCGCCCGCGCCTACGCGAAGGAACACCTCCTGCACGCCGGGGATCCCGCGCGCTGCACTCTCCCCCTCGACGCTGGCAACGACGCCCGGGATCGAAATGACCCCCCTTTCGGCACACGTCCTGCTGAACCGGGGCGCCAGGTCACCGGGGGGCAGGCCGACCGCGATATTCAGTGCCGCCTCGGTTACTTCGACACCCGAGGAAAGGGGAAACGTCCAGCCCGACATGTAGCCGCCTGACAGCCGGGCAGCAATTTCTCCTATCATCGCCCCGCGCGGTGTGAGCTTGACGTCGCCCTTTGCCGCCCCGTTGTCGATGCCGATTGCCCGTATGCCGGATTCAAAGGCGTCTTCAATCTGCCGCACCGCAGCCGTGTCGAGGTCAGTGGGCATGGTGTGGCCGATTTCCACGAACGCGGGAGGGAAGGAAATGTGCCTGTCCGCGACGCCGCAGACGGTGACATGGCCCCGATATACAATGGCATCGAGGCTCAGCTCGGGCCCCTCCATGAAATCTTCAATGATCCCCCGCGACGATCGCGCCAACGAAAGGGCGGCGCGGCAGGCCTCCCGCAGGGCTTGCGCTTCGTCGACCCGGCGCACGCCCCGCGCGCC
>JBEKVA010000259.1:0-6172 GCA_049514475.1 Spirochaetia bacterium | reverse complement strand
AGGAGGCTCGCTGGGCGCTCTGGTAGAGCTTCTCCGCCTCCTGCACCTTGTCCCCGACAAGGGACTCCAGCTTCAGGAGCTCTTTCTTCAGGTCGCCGATGATGCGCGTGACGGTCTCGGCGGAGAACCGGTTGTCCTCCACGACGGCCCCGATGCTTTCGATGGCACCGGTGACCTCCCGGTTGGCCCCCAACTGCTCCTTCACCGAGTGGGAAAGGTTGTGGATGAAGCCGGCATAGGCGCCGAGGTCCCGCGCTATGGTGTCGAATATCTGCCCCGCCTCGCGGGAGGATTCGCCGCCGCGATCGATGACGCTCTCGATCTGTTTCATCCACTTGGTGACTTCGATTGCGGTTTCCGAGGACTTCTCCGCCAGCTGCCGTATCTCGTCGGCAACAACGGAGAAGCCCCTCTGCTCATCGCCGGCCCGGGAGGCCTCGATGGCGGCGTTCAGAGCGAGGAGGTTCGTCTGGTCGGCAATGTCGTTGATGCGCGCAAGAGCGGAGACCATCTTATCCACCACGTCGTGGATTCCCAGGATCTCCTCGATGACCTTCTTCATGATGGTGTTCCCGCTGGCCGAGAACTGGGCGGTGGAACCCATCGTGGCCGCCGATTTTTCCGTGGTGTCGGAAATCGTCTCCATGGCGCCCTGGAGGTTTTCCGCGGCGGTGGTGACCTGCTCGATGCCGGCCGCCTGGTTTCTGGCGCCCTCGGACACCGTCGTCGAGACCGCCACCAGGTTATTCATCAACTGGTGGAGATTGAAGATGGAGGCGGTAACGATATCCATTGTCATCTTCAGCCGTCGGCTGGCACGCAGCAGGTCCTCCGTGATCAGGTTGTCACGCAGCGTCGAGGAGTAGCGCTGAGTGGAGAGGGTCGCGAAGGCGCTCACCAGGGCGTTCAGGACGGGGATGATGAGCAGAGAGGCGGAGAGCTGTCCAGGGAAACGCAGCAGTGCATAGATGACCGCAATCGCGGGAACGAGAAATATCATGCCGGAGGACAGGATGCAATCCCGCAGGGACAGGTTCATCGTAGAGAGAAGCATCACGCCGAGGGAATACCCTTCGATGAGGTACAGCGACGGCATGGCCTGCTCCATGCGGAAATCGGTGAGGCTGGCAAACCCCATGAAGAGCATGGCGAGGAAATCGACCAGAAGGACAGGGAGGTACAGCGGCGCGACGGGCTTCTTCTGCCCAATGCGAACCGCCACGATGGCGGAGACGGCGATGAGACAGAGGAGTGCAGCGGCGTCGATGATGCTGGCTGTTTTTCTTCCTGATGCAATCGCGATGATGAGCACGGCCACGCCGGCGGTAAGCCGGACGGCAATCGAAAGACGCGCTGAAAGACTCGACTGCTCAATGGTGATCTGCCCGAGACTTTTTACGCCCTTCATATCCTATTTGTAGATGAAACAGGGCGATTTGTAAAGCAAGACCGCTCCGTGCTATGATGGGCGAATGCGCAGTCCTGACTACGAAGCGCTCCTGAGGGAGGCCCTGGAAGCGGGCAAGCGGCGTGACTATCCGCGCGCGGTCGAGCTTCTCACCCGGATCGTGGGGAGCACCGACAGCCTCCCGCAGGCATCCCTGTATCTCGGCCGGGCCCTGCATGCCGTGGGGGACTACGCGAGGGCAGCCCAGGTGCTCAATTTCTTCCTCCGGGAGCGCCCTGACTCGCTGCCAGGGCGGTTCTTCCTCGGGCGCGCCTACCTGGCCCTCGAGGAGTACCAGGAGGCCATCCGACACCTGAAAAAGGCAGTCGAGAAGGACCCCGGGTTCTCTCCGGCATATGGGCTCCTGGGGCTGGCGTGCCTGAAGACACGAAGACCCGACAAGGCCATCTGGTGGTTCGCGAAGGCGCTGGAGATAGACCCGCAGAACAAGCGCCTGCAGGTTGGCTACCTGAACACGGCCCTCGTGCTGGCCATCCGCCTTTTCTATCGCGGCGATCTCACGGACGCGGCCCGGCTTTTCACGGAGGTCCTGGAGCAGAGGCGGGAAAGCATCCTTCCTCATCTCTACCTGGCTTCGATTTACAGGGAGCTGCACAAGGACAACCTGGCCCTCTATCACATGGATGCCGCCTCGAATATCTCGCCACAGGACCCCTTCCTGCACCTGCAGAAGGCCCTGATCCTGCTTTCGCAGGGAAATGAGGCTGCCGCGGGAGTGGAGATCAAGAACGCCACGGGGCTGATGAGGTCAGCGGTGGGGCCGACCTCTTCCCCCGAGGACATATTGCGGTTCATCACCGTCAATCTCTTCAAGGAAAAACGCTACCGCGAGACTGTGTTCTACGGCGCGAAGCTCCTGAAGGGGGCCTACGACGACCCTCCCCTGCATGCACTGGTGGCGGAAGCCTACAGGAACCTCGGTGACCTCTTGAAGGCTAAAAACCATTACCTGCGGGCCATCGAGAAGGATCGGGCCTCCCTCGAGCTGCGCTACGGGCTCCTTGCCGTGCTGTGGGAGCGGCGCGAGTTCAAGGAGCTGCTCGCCGAGGCGGCAAGGCTTCTGCAGAAGGACAGGGCGAACGGACCGGGGCGATACTTCCACAGCCTTGCCCTCTCGCGGACCGACGCGGCAATCGAGCAGGTGCTGGCGGAGCTGCAGCAGCAGGTCAAGGCGCACGGCCCCGACCCCGTGCTCATGGCGGAGCTGGCGGCTGCCTACGTGCGCGCGGGAATGCCCGAGCTGGCGGAAGGCTGGTACCAGCGTGTCCTGAAGATCCTCCCCGACGATCCGGACAACCTCCTGGCGCTCGCGGTGGTATACGCGGGGCTGGGAAAGCGCACCGAGCAGGGTGAGGTGATGCAGAAGTATCTCGCGATCCATCCCGAGGACCGCATGGTCCGCCGCGAGCTGGTGCACCTCCTTCTCCAGCAGGAGGCATTCGCCGCCGCCGCTGACCACCTGACAACGCTGCTGCCCCTCGAGCCTGGCAATGCCAAGCTGAAGGCCACCCTCGCGCTGTGCTACCGTCGGACCAAGAGGTATCCCGAGGCGCTCGTGCTGCTCCGTGACCTGATGATGGCCTCACCCGAAGCCGAGGAGCTGATGAAGGCTGCCGTCTACTGCCTCGATAAGATGGGCGCCCGCGCCGTGGCTGTACGCGCGCTTGAAAGCTTCATGAAACAGCACGGGGAGAACCTCTCCCTGACGCTCATGCTCGGGGTTCTTCATTTCCAGGCAGGGTCCATGGAGAAAGCCGCGGAGACCTTCCGCAAGGCTGTTTCCGCCTCCCCGCGCGACTGGCGGGCCAACCGCAACCTCGGCATGGTGTACAGGAAGATCGGCAACGACACATTCGCTGAAAAGTTCCTCGCGCGGGCCGCCGAATACCGCGCGGCGGCGGAAGCGCCAGCCCCGAAACGGCGCTAAAACGGGGGCCGCGGGCGGAAAACCGCCGGCGTGATTGCGAAGCACCAAAATCCGGATATACTCTACAGTGTGCCACCAGCGGAAGGGAGAACAACGTAATGCAAGCGAAAGCACTCGAGCTCTTCAAGGCGTATGCAGACGGCCAGCTGCCCAGTGACGGGGGATACATCGTGTCCTCCTTCCTGGACGAAAGCTCCTCCTATGCGCGTTATGAGGTCGTCGCCTACAACGGGGTGAAGGCCATTTACATGACGGAAGATGGCCTGACATTTCAGACCGACGGAAACAAGCTCTATGTGCTCTCCGAGCCTGCCTCCTACGCGCAGAAGCACCTCGAGCCCTTCCGCAGGGTCGTGAAGGACCAGATCCCCCATCGCTTTTCCGAGCTGGAGATCCTCACCACCCGCCGGCAGACGAAGGTCATGGTGAGCAAGAGCCCGCAGATGTCCTATGGCTCGTTCACCATCCTGAAGCCGACCGGCATCAACTTCGCCTTCATATTCTACAATCAACCCGAAGTCTTCGAGACCATCGCGAAGTTCTTTGCTGCCACCCTCAACAAGGAAGCGGCAGTTCCCAAGGCGGAGGCCGAGAAGGCGAGCCTTCTGGTGATCGAAGGGCTGAAGAGATTCACCATCTGGAACAAGGGCTGAGATGAAAAAAAGGCCGGGCGGAAGGCCGCCCGGCCGATCACTGCACACCCTGCCCGGCTACTTGCCCGTTCCCACGGCGGCACCCCGCGGATTTCTCTCGATCATGATCTGAGCGATTGCCAGCTTCGACAGGGGAACCTGGTAGGGCGAGCAGGAGACGTAGTCCAGCCCCGCCTCCATGCAGAAGCGGATGTTTTCCGGGATTGCCCCATGCTCACCGCACAGCCCCACCTCCAGGTCAGGACGCGTCATCTTTCCCCTCTTCACTGCCAGCGCGATGAGCTCGCGCACCTGCGGGTTGAGGTTCTGGAAGGGGTTGCCTTCCAGAAGGTCGAACTGCGTGTAGTCGGGCATGAACGCGTTGAAATCGTCGCGCGAAAGCCCGATGGTCGTCTGGGTCAGGTCGTTCGTTCCGAATGAGAAGAACTGCGCGTAGCGCGCCAGCTCCCCTGCGCCCAGCGCAGCGGCGGGCAGCTCCACCATGGTGCCGATCTTATACGGAGCGGCCTTGGCCTTGAAGCCCTCCCGCACTTCGCGCTCCACGTCCAGGAGGCCGCGGATGTGCTTTCCCTCGATCTTCTTGCCATAGATGATGAGCTTCAGCTCGTTCTCGTTCATGATGATGGGAATCATGATCTCAGGCTCGACCTTCACCCCTTCTTTCCTGAGGGTGTAGACAGCCTCGAAGATCGCCCGCACCTGCATCTCGTATATCTCGGGATACGAAACGGCAATGCGGCAGCCGCGGTGCCCGAGCATGGGGTTGAACTCGTGCAGGGACTCGCTGCGGGCGCGCACGTCCTTTTCGGGAATCTTCGCCGACGGCTTCTTGCCGACATTCAGGTACTTCATGAAGCGTTCCAGCTCCTGGTCGTTGTGCGGCAGGAACTCGTGCAGGGGCGCATCCAGCAGCCTGATGATGACCGGGTAGCCTTCCATGATCTTCAGCAGTTTGTAGAAGTCAGCTTTCTGCATGGGCAGCAGCCGTGCGAGGGCCTTCTTGCGGCCTTCCACTGAATCGGAGAGCACCATCTCGCGGAAAACGTTGATCCTTTTCTCGTCGAAGAACATATGCTCCGTGCGGACCAGCCCTATGCCCTTTGCCCCGAACTTCCGGGCCAGCGCGGCGTCCCTCGGCTTGTCGGCGTTGGCGCGAACGTGGAAGCCGGAGACGAACTTCTCCACCAGGTCGAGGAAATCGAGCATGCCCGACTCCTCGGGATCCGGCTCGATGAGCTCAGCCTTTCCCAGGTACATCGAGGGCGCGCCGTAGAAGGGCACGTTCAGGGTGATGTAGTCCCCCTCCTTGATGATCTTGTCGCCAATGGCGGCCCTGTTGCCCTTTATCTTCATCTCGGGCTTCACGAGAGACACCTTGCCGTACTGGCGGGCAACGACCGAAGCGTGCGCGGAGTACCCGCCTTCGGTCGAGAGGACCCCGGTAGCCACCTCGATGGCCTTCACGTCCTCCGCGAAGGAGGCAGGAAGGCAGAGGATCATCTTTGTATCCTGACCCTTCTGGTGCGCCAGCTTGTGCGCCTCCAGCAGGCCCTCAGTGGAAAAGAACACCCGCCCGATTGCGGCCCCGGGGGCACCGGTGATCCCGCCGGTGAGCAGGGGCATGCCCTTCACCGAGGTGAAATCGATGATCGGGTGCAGGATCTCGTTGAGCTGGCCCGGCTTGATCTGCTTCACCACGTACTGGTCGCTCACGATCTTGCGCGCGTGGAGGTCCAGCAGGAGCCGGATGTCGGCCTGCGTCGACTTGGTCATGACGGACCGCTGGTCGATCAGCCAGAGCCTCTTGTTTTCAACCGTGAAGCGGATGGAGCGCAGCTCCTTGAAATGATCTTCCACCTTGCGGGCTATCTTCTCCAGCTCCGCGTGATAGGTCTTCGAGATGTCGGCGATATTCTGGCCGCTGGTGCCGATGGCGTTGAACTTGCCCTGGAAGTACTCCCCCTGGATATCTTTCGCGCCGGTGACGATGTTGCGCGTGTAGAACTGACCGTTGGAGGAATCCTTGCCGTAGTTGCCGTAGACCATGGGCTGGATGAGCAGCGCCGTGTCTTCCTGGTTCTGGTCGTTGATGCTCAACAGATGACTTATGCGCGTCAGCGCGAT
>JBEKVA010000258.1:0-6180 GCA_049514475.1 Spirochaetia bacterium | reverse complement strand
CCGCCGCGCCCTGGATGATGTTGACCTTTGCGCCCATGAGCCTCGCCGTCTCGGAAAGCTGCGTCTCGAGGTCGATGCGGTCGTTGACGAGTACGATCTTGAAATCCTGCAGGTCCGTCGATGCCCTCAGCATCCGGGCAACGAACACCATGGTGAGCGATTTGCCCGACCCCTGCGTGTGCCACACCACCCCGGACCTGGACTCGGGGGTCTTCTCCGACCTGATTCGCTCTACGATCTTGCACGCCGCGCGGTACTGCTGGTAGCGGCAAACGACCTTGATTCGCCTTCCCGAGTCCGTGTCCTTGAAGACCGTACATGTGCGAAGCACGTTCAGAAGCGTTGCCGGGGCAAGTAGCCCCTGGATCAACATCTCCTGGGCATTGGAACGGTTGGCCTCCGGCCCGACCTCTTTCCAGGAAGAGAAGTGCTCGTGGTTGCCCGTTATGGTCCCAAACTCTGCCCTCTCGCCACACGTGCGGACCAAGAGGAGATTCGTGTGAAACAGCCGGGGCTCTCCTTCACGCAAGCCTGCCTGTTTGGTCTCTTCCCGCCCATTCCTGTAGCGCTCAAGCTGCTCGAACGCCGCAAACATTGGATTCGCCATGTTCGGGTCGGAGATCTTCGCCTCCACGACAACCAAGGGCATGCCGTTCACGAACAGCACGATATCGGGAATGATGAATGACTTCACACATCCTGGCGTGTTGACGCGAAACTGGTTGATCGCGTGGAACTGGTTGCGCTCGGGATGAACGAAATCTATCAGTGTCACAGATGGGTCGGGCTCGTGTGTAAGCTCGTTCTCATCGACCTGCGCCTTGAGGAAAAGGCTATGCACCGCTTCATTGGCGGCAAGCAATTCGTGGTGCGGTTGCCGCAGGATCTGGTCGCTCAGAGCTTCGAGTTGTTGATCCGTAATCCACGGCCTACCGTCGTCGGTGAGGTTGATGGAACGCACTGCGCTATGAAACACCCCGGGGAGAATGAGCTCGCGGAATGTTGAGCGCAGGCTCACAGCGGGGTCGGACGGAATCACTCCCTGACCGTGGTCGGTGACCTTCCAGCCAAGACCCGCAAGCTGATCGAGAAAAGGCTTCTCGACATACGTGTACTCGCTCACGACTTTTTCCTTTCGAAAATGGATGCGCCTCTATGGAGATCCTGGACGGGAACGGCTTCCACCTGCTCGGAGATCGGGAACCGCTTCGATCCGGGGTAAAGCACTGCAATCTTCGATAGCCCCAGGTCCTCTGCAGCAATGCGAATGGACGGGGTCATGCGTGGCGAGTCGGTGCGCTTGCACTCCACCCCCAGGAGCCTGCCGCCCCTTCGCAACACAAGATCGATCTCCGCTCCCTGATGCGTCGCCCAGAAGTACACCTCGTCATGCGGCTCCGTGAGAAGAAGCTGTTCGATAACGAACCCCTCCCACGATGCTCCAACCTTGGGGTGCCTGAGCAGGTCCTTCTGAGTCCCGATGCCGAGGAGATGGTGCAGGAGACCGGTGTCGCGGATGTAGATCTTCGGTGCCTTCACCTGGCGTTTTGCGATATTGGCATGCCATGGATGCAGTTGCCGAACAACGAAGGCATCCGTGAGGAGGTCAAGGTGACGGCGGGCAGCGGACTCGCTCACGCCCATGGCGCGTGCAGGCTCCGCTGCATTCCAAGTCTGGCCGTGGTAGTGGGCAAGCATCGTCCAGAATCGAAGCAAGGCGACTGCCGGAACGCGCACACCCCACTGGGGGAAATCGCGTTCCAGCAGCGTCTGGACCAGATTCTTGCGCCAAGCCCTGCTGTCGGCCTCGCTTCGAGCCAGATAAGAAGGCGGCAGTCCGCCGCGAAGCCAGAGGCGGTCCTCCCCTTTGGCGCCCAGCTCAGCAAGGGAGAACCCTCCCATTGTGACCTGCTCCATCCTGCCCGCAAGGCTTTCCGAGGTCTGGCGCAGAAGGTCACCCGATGCGCTTCCCAGGATCAGAAATCGGGCCGCACTGTTTTTGCGATCTGCCAGGACACGCAGAATCGGGAACAGATCGGGCTTTCGCTGCACCTCATCGATGACGACGAGCCCCTTCAGGGGACCGAGAGCTGTAACTGGCTCCGCCAGTCTCTCCAGGTCGGCAGGGTCTTCCAGGTCGAAGTAGTTGACCGAGGTCTCACTGATGAGCTGTCGCGCGAGAGTGGTCTTGCCGCACTGGCGTGGGCCGGTCAGAACGACGACGCGGCTCCGCGCGAGCGCCTTCTTCACTGTCGCAAGCAGCCGGGCCCGCGGCACCATAGCTATGGATCATACCATGAAAATCGAGCATTGCAAGGGGGAATTTCGTGAAGAGGAAAGCAGCGCCTCGATCAGCGGGGGACGGCTTCCCGCAGCATTGATTCGGGGATGCGCACACGACCCGTGAGGAGGTCGCGCATCAGGCCTATTCGCACTTTGTTTAGCTTGATCAGCTCCTCGGTCGTAGCTGCTACTCGACTATCTAGTGTGTCCATTCTGTCAATCGCCAAGTCCTGCTCTTTGGCACTGCCAAGAGGCATGCACAAAATGCGAATCACCTTGCCGTTGATAACCGGCATGGTGCCGCCTCCAGAGAGCGCATCGATCTGCCTCTTGGCGCCGTCAGAGCCGAGGTAGGCCGAGAGAAACCGCGATCGACAGACAGGCTGATTCGGCCGTAGGCGCACTAGTCTCGGGTTTATTATTCCCGCTTCGAAAGGCTTCTCTACGACCAGCGACTTGCCAATAGTGCCCACAAGGCTGAGTAGTACGTCCCCTTCCGCTACAGCGAAGGCTTTCATCTCTTCGAACTTCCGGCGCGAAATGTAGTAGTTCCCGGAGTCGAGGCTCCCGCCAATGACTTGCTCTTGCCCGTAAACTCGGTAGCCTCCCGACGTGAAGAAGCTCTTCTTCAGGCTTGAGCCGAAGGGGCCCGGCTTAATGCCTCCATCTGTGATGAGAGCCTTTGAAATGAGCAGGGCGCTCCACTCTTTCGGAATCCAGCCTAGCGGCGACTCCTTGTAGAGGTGCGGCGCTTCCTCGCGTGGAGGGCGGATATCGCCATTCGGCCTGATCCCCCTCGTGAAAAGGTCGTGCATCAGGCCGGCCTTTGTCTTATTGAACTTCCCAATAAGGGCACTTGTCTGCTCAATTGTCTCATCGATTGCGGCTAGTATTCTGGCGATTCTGACTTGCTCATTTGTCGGGGCTACCAGGATGCTGAAGCGCTCAGCATCTCGCTTGCTCACTTCTAGAAATGTGCTTCCGATTCCCAGCGATCCGAATCGATCCTTGCTTCTGAGCATCTGATAGTAGAGAAATTCCCCGCTATTGCCTTCGAGCGGAACGAGGCTCTTAAAGCCTTGATTGGTGCAAACCTCGATTCCTGCGATCCGTATCTCTCCGAGTGTAGCCCTCGATGTGAGTAGCAGGGAACCGACCGGCAGAAGGGTAGCGCTACATGACTTCAGGCCTTTTTCGGTGATCCTCTCGCGGGTGTCTATCAGGAATCGTCCTGTCGTAGAAGTGATGTCGGTTGGCGTTGCCCATGGTATGGTTCCGCCGTCCCAGAACTCAGGCACGTAGCGCGATGGGGTACCTCCGCTAACGACCTTCGCGACATCGCGCAGGCTGCCTGAGCTCCACAGGCTTGGAATAGCCTCACTCATATCCCAGCTCCTTGAGATATCCCTTCAGCTTCGCGGCAGCCTCGTCCCTTTTCTTCTCAATCTCCTCAGTGGTCACAGCGTATTTCGAGTACAGGTTCTCTATTGCCGCGAGGCATGCCCGCTGGTCCGCACGCAGATACGTATCATATATCTGCACTAGTAGCTGATGCATCCGGTTGATGATTGCCGTCCGTGCTTCGTGCTTGCCAATCTTCTCGCGGGCCGCGGCCACAAGGTCGTCCCTGCTCTTCTCCATGGCGCGAAGGTCGGCCCTCAGCTGCCTGGCCTCGTCCTCCAACGCTTTGTGGCGGGCAAGCTTCATCTCGATAGCTTCCGCCTCTGTCTCAAATTGGCGCCCGCCTCCCTTGCCAGAATCGCGCCGCGCAAGTTTCAGGTCTCCCTTGAGCTGCTTCAGCTTGGCCTTCAGTTCGCGCACATCATCGCCGGGCAAAACGCCCGTATCATCGTCGTCCTCGTAGCCTTCCTCATCGGCAGCGCCGAAAAGAGCTCCAAGCTCGGCAAGTCGGGCGCCCTTGGCCTCCATGTCCGCAAGGACCTCGGGAAACTGGCTCTCCAGGATGATGCTGTCAGGGATCAGCTCAGGGCCCCAGCCGCTGGCGGCGATGGACTTCAAGTCGGCTTTAAGCTCGTCCATGCAGCGTGCAAATGCGCCGCGGATCTGGTGCCCGTCCAGGAGCGTGGTCCGTTGGAATGCCTTGTCAATGGAAGCAGCGAGGTCGCGCCTCAGAGCGTGTGCGTTTTTCATCGATTCGATATCTGACAGGTGATCGTTCCACCAAGCATCGAGCGTCTTGAGGAAACTTGCGTGGGCGGCGGCAACTGAGGCATCGCCATTGACGATTGTCGCCAAGGCCCGGTGGTCGGTAATCTCTGGAGCGAAATTGAGGTAGGACTTTGCTCCTTTGCGGACACGGAAGCAACGGGCGCGCAAGTCGGGGTAGTTGGTCCAATGTCGCTGGAGTGCGTCCACTTCTGAAGTGGGGATGCCGCCGTGCAAGTGAGCGCGTACGTCGTGAGGCTCGGGCGGAGGCGCATTGTCGACATAGCGTCGGATGTTGCAGTTGAAGTCCTCTGCCTCGATCTCACTGACCGGGACCCGCCTCGCGTATGCGGGGATTTCCTGCGTCTTGGCGTCTGTGAGAGAGCGGTAGGCGTGGACGATCCTGGAGATGTCTTCTGCCCGAAGGAACGTCTGCGCTCGGTCTTCTCCGAAATCCCGGTCCGCATTTATAAATACGATGTGTTTGCGGGTCTGCGCATCCTTCTTGTTCATGACAAGGATGCAAGCGGGAATGCCCGTGCCGTAAAAGAGCCCCGCAGGAAGCCCAATCACGGCCTCCAGCCAGCCGTGGCCAATGAAGTGGCGGCGGGCTTCACGTTCCTCACCCCCACGAAAGAGGACGCCGTGGGGCATGACGGTGGCCATACGGCCGTCAGCCTTGAGCACGGCCAGCATGTGCTGGACGAACATCAAGTCCGCCTTTTTGCCCTTTTCGGGCGTCCAGACGGCGAACCTGCCAGGGTACTCAACGTCTTTCCTACTATAGTTCTGGCTGAACGGTGGATTAGCGAGCACCAAGTCAAAGCGCTTGAGCTCGCCCTTGTCGTCCCTGTGTTGGGGTTTGCGAAGAGTGTCTTCCTGCCGAATGTCCGCCGACTGGATGCCGTGGAGGAGCATGTTCATCTTGCAGATGGACCATGTCGTGCCGATGCTGTCCTGACCATAGAGGGACAGGTCACGGGGATCGCCGCCGCGCTCGATGATGTAGTCTCGGCTCTGGATCAACATGCCCCCGGATCCGCAGGTAGGGTCGTAGATGCTCATTCCGTGGCGAGGCTCGACGATCTCCACCATGGTCCGGACCACTGCGGCAGGGGTGTAGAACTCACCTGCTTTCTTTCCCGCCGAATCGGCAAAGAACTTGATCAGGTATTCATACGCTGCCCCAAGGAGGTCAGGAAACTCGAAGTTCTCATCCCGCAAAGGGATCTTCTCGAAGTTTTGAACGAAGTTGGACAGAGTGTCATCATCCAGAGTCCTCTGCCCTATCTTCCGATTGAAGTTGATGTGCTTGAGCACGTCCTGCAGCGTATCGGGGTTGTTGTCCTCCAGGGCTTCCAACGCCTTGTTGAGCTTGGAGCCCACATTCGTCTTGACGTGCCGGATCTTCGCCCACCGCGCTTCCTCAGGAACGAAGAAGGAGTACATGTCGCGGCTGGCAAGTTTTTTTGTCACGGCGGAAGGTGCCATGCCCTTTGCCTTCAGGTTCCTGGCAAGCTGTTCCTGTTCCTGGTCAAAGAGGTCCGACAGTCTCTTCAGGAAAAGCATGCCGAAGATGTATTCCTTGTACTCCGAGGCGTCCATGTTGCCGCGCAAATCGTCACACGCGCGAAACAGGAGGCTGGAGAGCTGACCGAGTGTCAACTTCGTCAATTCAAGCTCCAATCGATCGGTACCATGAGTTCTGTTGAGCAATCAAACTACATGCAG
>JBEKVA010000257.1:0-6182 GCA_049514475.1 Spirochaetia bacterium | reverse complement strand
CCGGTGCACGACAAGAGGCTGCTCTGTTTCCCGCATGTCGTGCGGGGCACCTACAATGTTTCTTCATGATTTCCTCGTCAGGGTCCGCCGTGGACTGGGCCGTGCGCACGCTGGGCAATCACCATGCAGACATCGAGGAGCTCATCAGGGAAGCGGAGACTGCAGTGCCGGGAGCAGGCCGGCTCCTTTTCCTTCCCTTCCTGACCCCGGAGCGCTTCCCCATATGGGACGCCGATCTCAGGGGCGCCTTCCTCGGGCTTACCCTGGATCACGGCAGGCCTGAGATGATGCGCGCCGTGGTGGAGTCGACGGGGTTTGCCGTGCGATCGGTCATAGCCGCAATGGAGGCAGACGGGTGCCAGCTCATGGACCTCCGCGTGACGGGAGGCCTCGCGCGGCTGCCCTTCTGGTGCCAGGCGCGGGCCGACATCACCGGCAAGAGAGTGCTGCTCCCCGAGCAGGGAGACTCCGACCTGGTGGGCAATGCCTGTGTCGGGTTCTACGGCCTGGACGAGTTCGAAAGCCCGACGGAAGCGGCGGAGAGCCTCGTTCGGTTCCAGAAGACATTCCATCCGAACCCCGACACGCAGCAGGTCTACGACGAGCTGTTTGCCGTGTTCGCGCGCCTCTGCGCCCAGCTGGGTGATGCGTTCAGAAGCCTGGCAGGGCCAGGCTGAACGGGGACGCGGCCTCGGCCGCGAGATGCGCCCTAGAAGAACACCTTTACTTCAAGGGTGACAGCGAGCGCTGCAGGCACGCTGCCGAACTCCGAGCACTCGGAGCCGTGCGCCCAGCTCACCGTCAGGTCCACCTCTGAATCCTTCACAAAGGTCGTCGTGATTCCCCCTGTCGCGAAGAAGGACAGGTCGGTGAGGTTCGCCAGGCAGCTCGCCGTCAGGCCGATCTTATCGAACACGGGGTCGCCATTGTCGGTCAGCGAGGGCTGTGTGAGGGACACGAACAGGTAGTCTGCGCCCTGTCGGCCCGGCCGGCGCGCCAGCTCGGCGAGCCATCCCGAGGATTGCGCGACAACGGCAGGATCAGGGGAGCGCAGCGCGCCATAGACGGCGCCAAGCTGCCCCTGCGTGAGCCCCTCGGAGAGGTGGTAGTACTCCGCCAGGACCACCGTGCGTATCTCGGGAAGCGTTCCCGAAGCGCCGACAAGGAGGCTGTATTGGAGCCCGGTTGCAGTCACTGGCGCCACTGCCCCCGGTATGCTGCCCTCGGAGAATGCAGCATACCTTCCCTTGTCGGAGAGGGAACCCTCGAACCAGAGCTGCAGCGTGTCCCAGCCCGGGGTCTCATACAGGGGCGCGACGGAGGTGTTGAACGCCGCGGTCCACGACTCGCTGGGGCTCCAGTAGCCGGACAGCGCGATGTCGGCGCCGGGAAGCGCAGAGGTGGAGATCTTGGATCCCAGGCCCGTCTGCCCGAGTGCATCGTAGAAGACGCCGAACCCCATCACCGACAGGCCTTTCGTGATGAGCTCTGCCTTCAGCGCCGTGACCCCTTCACGGACGGCGCGCAGCGCGGTGGGGTCCTTCGGGGGATTCACGGGGTCCGAGGGATTGAAGATGAAGCCGGCGCCCCATTTCAGCCGCTGCTTTCCCAGGCGCAGGTACAGCAGGTCGCCGAAGTTCAGGTCTGAATACATCTCGTTCACGAGGAAGGAGAGGCTCTCCACCTTGGCCCCGCTTACATGGTCAATGACGTTTGTTTCCTGGAACGTGAAATCCAGCAGCCCAAGGGTGGTGTACTGGCGTGAGAAGGCCAGCTTGCCGTCGATGAGACCCCCAGCGGTCATCTCCGGGAGGGATGGGAACACTGAGGCGCTGTTCCTGTCGTTATAGATGGCCTGTGCATCCAGGTCCCCGGAGAGCGCGAATCCGGTCCCGCCTTCGGCGAACAGGGGAGCTGCCGCCAGGACCATGGCCGCGAGAAGGAGCGCGGAGTATTTCACGCTCCGCCTCCCGAGGAGAAGTCCCAGGGATACAGCCTGCCGGATTCCAGGTACTCGCGGGTGAAGAACTGTTCGGGGACCGAGGAAACGGGGGTGATGTCGAATATGCGCAGGCTGCTGGAGTTATCGGGCTTCAGCGCGTCCACGTAGGTCATCTCCGCAAGCCGCACATGACCCCCCGTCATCTCGACCCGTGTAACCGTGTAGTATTTGAGGACCTTCTCGGAGACGGCAAAGAAGGCCTTCTTGATGGGAAGGCGGGTGGTCTTCTCCACCCACAGGTTCACAAGGCTGTAGGCGAGCTTGCGGTTCTTCGCGCGCAACTCGAAGCGATAGCAGTCCTTGCCGTCGACCTGGTCCTCTCCGGTGTAGCTCACCGCGTAGTCGAGGTTCGTATTGAACCGTGTGAGGTCCAGGTTCGAGGTCTCTCCGCCGCGCGCGTTGGCCGTCGCTGAAGTCTTCACGACCTTGTTGGTGGAGGCAAAGCGCTGGTAGAAGACATCCTCGCTGCGCAGCAGCGCGAAGTTCTTCTGGGACGCGGGTGCCGAGGCGACCCACACGACCTTGTTGTCTTTCCGCACGAAAAACCCTTCGCTGGCCCGGGTGTCACCGCTGGCGTAGGTATCAAGAACGGCCATGCGCGCCTTGCAGTTCACGGGGAGCATCACCGCGTCAACGCTGTCGATGTAGGCGGCCACCTCCCCCTCGGGAAAGCTTTCGCCAAAAGCAAGCGGCAGGGCAAAGGCCGCGGCCGCCAGGATCACGATCAAAGTCTTCATTACTTCCTCCTAGCGGCTTGCCATCTGGGCAGCCGCCTGTTTTTCTGTTTCCCGCCCGACGGTGCGGAATGTCGTTGCAAAGAGGATCAGGAACAGGAGCAGGAGCGGCGCCGTCAGCGTGACGGCGTTCAGCGTGAGCCCCATGCGGGTCATGCCGAACATGTACTGCAGCATCAGCAACGGCGGGCGCACGATCCGTGCCTCGAAGACGGCGGCGATCACCGCGACCGCTCCCGCTCCCGCCAGGTAGCCGAGGAACAGCGAGACCAGAGACTCGCCGAAGAACAGCATGCGCACCGTGCCGCGCGGAAAGCCGAGGGCGCGCAGGGAGCCGATCTCCTCCCGCCTGTCGAAGATATTCGTCAGGATCACCGAGCGGATCCCGATGAGGAGCGCCAGGAAGATGATCATCGCCATGAAGCCGAAGAACATCACGTTGCTGGTGCCCAGGCCGAGGAGGAAGCGGACGAACTTGTCGTCCCGGTAGCCTTTGACCGGAAAGTCGGGAACCTGCGCGGCCAGCGCCGCAACCATCGACGGAATGCCCCGCTCGTCGCGGACATACGCCTTGTAGAAGGGGGATGCATCGCCCAGCTCCGACATGGCCAGGTAGTCCTGCGCCCTGATGGTGATCCCCTCGTCGTACCAGGGAGCCGATGCGCGATAGATCCCTGTCACCACGAAATCCATGGCGTTGCGCGCCCCGAAGGCGGAGGGAATGAAGACGGTGATGCTGCTGCCGGGTTTCAGCTTGTACTTGTCGGCCAGCACCGTGGTGACCAGCAGGCCGTATTCGTCCTCGGGCCCGGGGAACCTGCCTGCCACCAGCTCGGTCGATTTCCGATAGGGCTCGTCCTTCTGGAAGTCGGTGGCGGTGAGAAGCAGGTACTGGCGGGCCGTGCCTGCCTGTATCTCGCTCCTGGTCATCCGCCAGGGCACCAGCGTCGCCGTGTTGGGGTGCCCCGAGAGGTAGTCCCGGACGGTCTTTGCCTCCCGCTGGTAGCGGGCGAGATCCTCCTCTTTGAACTCGAAGTCATCCTTCTGCGACACCCAGAGGTGGCCCGTCCATTTCGCGATGGTGTCGGTGCGGATGTGCTCGGTTGACCGGGCCCCGAGGGCGAAGGCGAACACCAGCACGGCGGCGCTGAGGGCGCCTGCCGCCATGACGAACCCTGCGCGCAACGGGCGCCTGGCGAGTGAGCTCAGCAGATAGCGTATCAGTTCCATGGCCCTTACCTCTTCTCCAGAGTTTTCAGAATCGAAAGGCGCCCGCCCCGCAGTGCCGGGAACAGGGGAGCGAGGGTCGCCACGGCGAAGAACACCAGCGCGACCGCTGCGATCTTTCCCGCGTGAAACGCGGGACGGAACCCGTCCCCAATCACGAAGTTGAAGAACGTGAGACTGTTCTTTATGCCCGTGGCGTGCAGGACGGCAATCAGAACGGCTCCGAGGAGGAATCCCGCCAGGGCTCCGGCGGCAATGATCAGGAAGCCCTCGAAAGCGAACTGGAAGGCAATGTCGGCACGGGAGAAGCCCAGGGCCCGCATCGTGCCGATCTCGCTGTAACGCTCGATGATGGAGAATGTCGTGAGCTTCACGACCAGGAGCACGCAGATGGCAAGCAGGATCGCCTCCAGCGCCTTCATCATCACGTCGAAGCCGAGCACGATCTCGGCGAAGATCGGGGCATACTCGCGCCAGGAGACGACCTTCAGCCGCGGGTGGTTCGCCGCCAGGAACGTGGCGATCCGCGGCAGCACGCTGTCCGCCGTGCGGGCATCGGTGAGGAACCCCACGACCTCGGATGCAAGGGGCTCCGTGTAGCCCACCAGGGAGCGGAAGCCGTCGAGGTCGAAATAAACCCCGGCCATCCCCACCGTGTCCTTCGGCATGGTCTTGTAGTCGATGCCGCCGGCCACCGTGACGTAACGGTCCACGAACTCACCCTGGCGGTTGGGCAGCAGGAACACGTAGCGGCCGCCGATGTCCACGATCTTGTCCCTCTGGTACTCGTACCAGGAAGCGGCGCACGTTTTTGCATCCCCCGCGCCGACGGGAACCCCGCGGGCATAGTAGAGGTCGGTGAAGTTACGGTCGAATGCCCCCATGTCCTGGGCAATGCCGTAAAAGCCTTTCTCCGCATCGTTTGCCCCGTAGAGCAGCCCGTTGAACATGATGCGCTCCTGCGCGCCGCTCACCTCGGGCAGGCGGTCAAGATACTTTTTCACGGAGGCAATCTCTTCCGGCCTGAGCATCTCCTCGGGCTCGTAGTGGTAGTAACCGAAGGTGTTGCGCATCTCGATGTCCTTTGCCACCACGCGGAAATGCCCCGCGAATGCCCGGCCGAACATCTCCGACTGCTTGCGGGAAATGTCCTCGATCATGTTCTCGCAGAGGAACGTGAGGAACGACCCGAACAGGGCGATGAAGAGGATGATGCGGGTGCGCCAGCCGTGACGGCCGAGGTTCTTCAGGCAGAGCGTCAGGCGTTCCATTACGCTGCCTCCACCTGGCCGTCGTGAAGCCTGATCACCCGGCCGGCGCGCTTCATCACGAAGGGGTCATGGGAGGAAAAGATGAATGTCGTTCCCCTGCTCCCGTTGATGCCTTCCATGAGCGCGAGCACCTCGTTGCCGGTTGCCGAATCCAAGTTGGCCGTGGGCTCGTCGGCGAGCACGATCAGCGGGTGGGTCACAAGGGCGCGCGCGATGGCCACACGCTGCCTCTGGCCGCCGGAGAGCTCGAAGGGCTTGTGCCGCAGGTGGTCGTTCAGCCCGACTGCGCAGACCAGCTCCATGACGCGGTCGTTCTTTTCCGCCTTTGAAAGCTCACGATGCAGGAGGAGCGGCAGCCTGATGTTTTCATAGACGTCGAGGACCGGCAGCAGGTTGAACGACTGGAAAATGAACCCGAGGGTTCGGTTGCGATACCTCGTCCGCTGGGCCTCGGGAAGCGCCTGGATGTCCTCTCCTGCCACGAGCACTTTTCCCGATGTCGGGCAGTCGATGAGCCCTATCATGTTGAGGAGCGTCGTTTTGCCGCTGCCCGAAGGCCCTGCCACGCAGACGAATGATCCGCTTTTGATGACCAGGTCCACGTTCTTCAGTGCCCGAACCACTGTCCTTCCGAGCTGGTAATCCTTTGATAAGCCACTGATCGTAATTCCGTTCATGTTTTCTTCCTCCAAATGTTAATTAAGTTGATTTATATTTAAATATCTTAATTTTGTCAAGAATATTTTTCAATATTAGTATTAATTTTATTAATATTATTCTCCCAGACTTAAGGATTTAAACACCGGGACAAATGAAGAGTGTCACCTCTGAACGACCTCACCGGCTAAAGCCGGTGGGTTTCATTACGACTAAAGTCGTAACCATTTCGGCTAAAGCCGACTGAAAGCCCTGTGGCTGATAGCCACCTGAAGATCACGACTGAAACTC
>JBEKVA010000256.1:0-8165 GCA_049514475.1 Spirochaetia bacterium | reverse complement strand
CATGGCGCGGCGTGTTCCAGGAGGGAGAGGAGGACCTCGCGGTTGGTCCTGTTCAGGGGGTCCTCTTCCTCCCCGTAGAGCTTCTCGATGCGGTTGCGGTAGCGGGAGACGACGGCGCGCCTGACGATCTTCATGCTGGCGTTCATCATGCCGTTGCTCTCGCAGAACGCCTCGGGAAGGAGGGCGAAGGTCTTCGGCGTCCAATCGGAGACAAAGAGCGAGGTGAGCGTCGGGTCCTTGCGGTAGCGCATGAAGTCCAGCCGCAGCGCCTCCAGCACCTGGTCGAGCTGCGCGTCGGTGGCGCCGCTGATGGCGTGCGCGCGCATGAGATCCTTTACGCCGCCCATCTCGGGCACGACGAGGGCCACGGTGAAGGGGTTTTGCTGGTTGTAGAGCACGACCTGCGATACGAGCGGCACCGTATCGACAATGTGCTGCTCGAGGGCCTCGGGTGAATACTTCTCCCCGTTGCTTCCGACAAGGAGGCTCTTGATCCTGCCCACGACGTACAGGAACCCGTCGGCATCGAGGTATCCAAGGTCACCGGTGTGAAACAGTCCCCCCGCCATGGCTTCCCGGGTGGCGGCCTCGTTGCGCCAGTATCCGCGCATCACGCACTCCCCCGCGACGCAGATCTCTCCCGTCTGTCCGGCCGGCAGGACAGCGCCGTCTTCCCCCAGGATACTCACCTTCGCCCACGGAAAGGGTCGTCCCGAGGAGCCGATTTTGAAATTGCCCGGCACGTTGCTGTTGGAGGAGATGATGGGGCTCGTCTCCGAGAGGCCATACCCCTGGTAGAGGGGAATGCCCAGCGCGGTGAACCATCGCACGTGCTCGGAGGAGCACGCAGAGCCGCCGGACACCATGAACACGAGCCTGCCCCCCAAGGACCGTCGTATCTTCGACGATACCGCCCCGCGCAGCAGCAGGTACAGCGGCCAGGCGAGCAGGGAGAGCGGATCGTGACGCGTGCGGTACGCATCCCCGTTGACCCATGTGCCAAGGGCGATTGTTGCCGAGAACAGGGCGGCGCTCAGGAAGCCCTTCTGCCGGGCCTGCGTCGCTATGGTGCGGCGGAAGTTCTCCACCAGCGCGGGCACCACCAGCAGGTAGCTGGGGCCGATCTCCTTGATGTTCTTGGGGATGTTGCGGATGGTGCCGATCTCCGTCGCGGCCGTCTCCACGGCGGCGATGAGGCTGGCCTTTTTCAGGAACAGGAACAGGCCGGCGGTGTGGCCGAAGGAATGGTCCCAGGGGATGATGAGCAGCATCGAGTTGGGGGGGGCAAGGGGAAACATGATGTCGGCCTGCTCCACGTTCACCCAGTAGTTGACGTGGGAGAGCAGGATTCCCTTCGGCTCTGCAATGGTGCCCGAGGTATAGGTCAGGGTCACTGGATCGTTCTCCGAGGCGGATTCCTCGATGGCCGCCAGTATCTCCGGGTGCGCCTCCGCGAAGGCACCTCCGCGCTCCAGCACCTCGGCCCAGGGCCACAGCGGCAGCGCCCCCGAAGCAGGCACCACCGGGTCCATCACGAGGAGCCCCTTCAGATCGGGAAGCTCGGAAGCCATGCCGCGGATTTTCTCCGCATACTTCTCAGAGGTGATGGCGAATCGCGACTGCGAGTGGCTAATCCGAAAGCCGATCTCGCTTTTCTCCTTGATCTTCACGGAAATCGGGACGCTGATGCCGCCGGCAAAGAAAATGCCCAGCTCGGCCGCCATCCACGAGTTTCTTCCCTCGGCCAGCAGCGTCACCCGGTCCCCGCGCTGGAGCCCCACCTCCAGCAGGAAGCCGGCCACCCGCCGTGATTCCTCCGCGATCTGCCGAAAGCTCGCCCCCACCCATCCCGCCGCGTGCCGCTCCGTCATGAAGATGCTGTCGGGATGCGCCTGAGCGGTTTCCCGCAGAAGCCGGAAGAGCGTTCTTTTCTGCATGCTGTGATCCTACCAGAGAGTGTGCCCAGGGTCAAAGAATGCAATTCCCATCGATATGTTCCGATATTTATAGCATGGGTAAGAAGAAGATGAAGCTGGCCTCGTGGCTGATTTCCCGCAATCTCATGACAGTCGACCAGGCGAACGCCGTCATGGAAGAGCAGAAAAAGCAGGGCGGCCACATCAAGGACAGGTTCGGCAGGATCGCGGTGAACATGGGGTTCATCAGCGAGGCCCAGCTGAACCGCGCCTGCCTGGAGAAGGAGAGGGACGAGGTCGGGAGCTGAGCACCGCGGTACACCGCGGATTTGGGCGCCGCGGTACACCGCGGATTTGAGCGCCGCGGTATTCGCCGCGGATTCAGCTCTCAGCCGATCCTGGTTCGCACCCACTCCCAGGCGTCGACGAACGTTTCGAACCTCATATCGGCGTGACTCGCGATATCGCGGGCCGCCAGCTCCCCCATGAACGCCACGGGCATGCATGCCCGGTGTGCCGCCTCGATGCCGGCCGGCGAATCCTCGAACACCAGCGTCTCCCCCGCTGCCGTCCCCAGGCGGGCCAGGGCATGCAGGAACCCCTGCGGGTCGGGCTTGCCGGGGCCGCTGTCTTCGTCGCAGAGGATGAACTGGACGCTGTCGGCGCTCATGCCGATGTTCTCCATCGTCATGCCGATCTCTGCCCGCGTGGAGCCGCTGACAATGGCCTGGGGGACGGGGAGCGCCAGCATACGTTCGATGCCGCTTGCCACGCGGAGCCTGTTTTGCCGCAGGAAGCCGCCCTTCACCGAGAGGAACCGGCTCCAGACCTCGTCCTTGGCCTCCCGCAGGCCATGACGCTTCGAAAGCCAGGCGTACACGCCGCTCCAGGAGTATCCGTTCAGGCGTCTCCACTCCTGCTCGTCGAGCACGATGTTGTACTGGGAGCGCAGGAAATCCGTCAAAAGTGCGTCATTGATGCGTCCGCTGTGCACGATCGTGTCATCGAAATCGTATATCAGGGCGCGAACCCGGACGGGGAGCGGGCTTCCCGCCGGCCCGCCTTCAGTGTGCAGGTCTTCCATCTCTCCTAAGCCTTTGCAGGGGCGCGTGCCCCCTGCCTCACCCGGCGCCTTGGCGGGCCGGCACTGGGGAGTATAGGAAAAGGGGCCACGCCCTGTACAGGGGGAAAGCCGCCCGGGCAGGGTGAAAAAAAGATGTGCGAAGCTTTTCAGGCGTGATACAATGAATGGTGGAAGGGTCCCTTAAATGCGGTTGAAAAATTATAATGAAGACTTGGTCCTGGAGACGGTGAAAATCGTCATGAAGGACCGCAAGGACATCCGTCCCAGCCGGTCGTTCATACTCGACGTCGCGGCCTACGCGCTGAACAGGATCCCCCCCAAGTACATCACCAGCGAACGGGGATTCACGCGCGAGTTCGTCCACGCGGGCAACGGCAACGGGGAAGACGGGGAGAAGCTCATCAACGTGATAGAGCTGATCACCCTCGTCAACCGCGCGGTGGAGGTGGTGGCGCGGCGGAGACGGGACATCGGCCCGGCGCACGCGCCGCGGGTGCCGTCGGCCGCGTCGCTGGACGATGCCCCGCTGCAGCTCACCTATTTCTACAACATGCCCCACATATTCGGCCGGGTGGTGGATGCTGGCAGCGGCACGCCTGTCATCTCCGCGGAGGCGACCCTTTGGATCAACGACAAGATATCGGTGCCCGCCGAGCCGGGATGGCGCAACCCCTACCAGATCAACGAGCAGACCCACGGCTATTTCAGCTTCTGGCCGCAGGTGGAGATGGGTGAAACGGAAAGCATGCGTGTGGAAATGCGCATCGGGTTCGCGCACGGCAGCTACAAGCCGTTCACCTTCAGGAAAAACATGAAGGTCAACGGTGAGTTCTTCGTGCAGGACTACATCCGCGGAGACAAGCTCCTGGACATCGGCTCTTTCCCCCTCGAGAGGGCATAGCGCTCTTTCACCCGCGGACGGCGCGCCAGCGGCACAGCCGCAGAACGGCTGTGCGTCACCGTCTCCCCGTCAGACGCTTTCACTTGCCTTCTCCCCCGGCGGATGCTATTATTTTTTCATATCAAAAAGTCACAGGGAGGGCAGAGAATGGAACCCAGGAAAATCACGCCTGATGCCTTGAAGCGCGTTCTCGCTGACCTGAAGACAGGCAATGAGAAGGCAATCGGCACATGGCTGTTCAAGGGATATCGGGTGCAGGTCAGCCGCTACAAGTCCTCGGGCACGGAGCGTTCGGCGCTTCTGTACCGCAAGCGGAGAGACGAAGGACTGTGCGTGCGCTGCGGAGCGAAGGTGACGCGAAAGAATCCGCTCACCGGCGCCCTCTATCGCCTGTGCGACACCCACCGCAAGGAGATCGACAGGAAATAGCGCCACCGCCTGACGACGCGGCTTCGCCGTGCGGCACCGCCTAAGGGCCTGCCGGCGCGGGAGGCTGAGCAGGCGGGACCGCGGGCGGCTGCGGAGAGGCGCCCTGAGGCGCCGGCACCCCGGGAGCCGTCGTGGCTTCGGGAACCGCGGTCGGGCCCGAGGATGCGGGGGCGCCGGGTGCATCGGCCGGAGCGGGCGCGCCAGGCGCCGCAAAGCCGGGGAGAGCGGCGGTGTCGCCAGGAGCGAAAGGGGGAGCGGGCAGCATCTCGGAGTCCGTCTCCTCGGGGGTGGCGGGCCCGGGTCCCGCCGGCTCGGCGGAGGGATCGGGGAACCGCGTCACCAGGTAGGCATAACGTACGATCATCTGGTGGCTGCCGGTGAACGTCTGAACGTTGTAGCGGATCGGATTGGTGATGATGGTGACAAGGCGCCGCAGCTGGTCGAGACTGAGACCCCCGACACCGCTCTTGTAGTAGTGCGCCGAGGCCGCGCCGATGCCGAAAATGCCCCTCCCCCATTCGATGCTGTTCAGGTAGAGCTCGAGGATCCTGTCCTTGGGCACGAGGAGATCCATCTCCAGGGCGATGATGGCCTCGATGTATTTCCTGAAGTATGTCTTGCGCGGGGTGAGGAAGAGGTTGCGGGCAAGCTGCATCGGGATGGTGCTGCCCCCGGAAACGGTCCTGCCGATCGATGAGTTGATCATCCACGCGTCGTGGAGGGCGCCCAGGTCCACCCCCGCGTGCTGGTAGAAGCGGTAGTCCTCGAGCTTGATCACCATGGAGCGCGCGACGCGCGGGATCTGTCGCAGCGGGACGAACCTGACGGGCTGCGACTTCTGGTGGCTGGTAATGCCGCGATAGACCATCAGCGCGGTGAAAGGCGGGTTGACCACGCGAAGGCCGAGGCTGGCGAAAAAAATCAGCACGATCAACGCGGCATGGCCGACAACGACCAGGCCGAGGAGCGCCCGCAGGAGCTTTCCCACGATGCGGGCAGGCTTCGCGACATCCTTCAGCCAGGCCGTCCGGAGCGCTGCTGTATCGGAGAGGCGGGCTCGCATAGGCTGTGACCGGGAGGAAAGTACGGGCCGCGCGGGAGAAAGTCAAGGGGATCAGCTTGCGCTCTACTTGCGCTCTGCGGGTCGATGAGAAATACTTTTTGCCATGACGATAGTTGATTTCAAAGAAGTTGCTGCCCGCGAAAAGATCATCGCCGCCCCTTCGCTGGCGGTGACGCTGCCTCACCAGCCCGAGCGATTTTTTACGCACGGGTGGCAGTCCTGGTCACTCGCTTCCTGGACGGGGACCGATGGGAGCCTCCCGATCCAGAAGCCGCGACTACTGAATGCGCTGCAGCTCGACCCCCTGTACGTGACCCATCCCCGTCCCCATGGATCATGGGTCGGCGCGGTGCGGCTGCACACCGGCGTCCTCCTGGCAGGGTCGCTGGGCCTCGACGCCCACGTCGATCTGCGCGACGGCCAGCTGCGCGGCTGGTACGATGAAGGGGCGGGGGACTGGCTTGTCATCCACGGCAGCGAGAAATCGGTATTCGCGCGCTACGCGGCGCTGCTGGGCGAGCGGCTGGGAAAGAGCGGGAACTGGAAATCTCCCCGCGTGTGGTGCTCGTGGTACAGCCTGCGCACCGCCATCGACGAGCCGGTGCTTTCCAGGGCCTTTGAAGGCCTCGCCGACCTGCCCTTCGACGTTCTGCAGGTCGACGACGGCTGGCAGGTCTCCGTGGGCGACTGGGAGGCAAACGCCAAGTTCCCCGCCGGCATGGCCGCGCTCGCCGAGCGGATAAGATCCACGGGCCGCACGGCGGGACTCTGGCTGGCGCCGCTGATCGCCGTCAGGTCTTCANNACGGCTATTTCGTGAGCATCGCCGATGGTTCCTGAAAGATGCGCGGGGTAGGCTCGTTTCGGCGGGATTCAACTGGGGCGAGCAGCTGTTCGCGGTAGACACCAGCCATCCCGATGCCCTGCTCTGGCTGGCATCGCTCATGAAACGGGTGCGCGATTGGGGTTTCGACTATCTGAAGCTCGATTTTCTCTATGGCGGCGCGCTGCCGGGGAGACGATCGGACGGCCTTTCCCGGGAGACCGCCTATCGCAACGCGCTGAATGTCATGCGAAGCGCCATGGGCAGGGACACGTTCTTCCTTGCCTGCGGCGCCCCGATCGTTCCCTCGCTGGGCATATGCGACGCCCTGAGAGTCGGGCCTGATGTCGCCGAAGTGTGGGAAAGCGCGCGGGATGCCGAGCTGTTCTCCAACCCGACCATACCGGGAGCCAGGAACGCAATTCGCACCTCCCTGCATCGCTTGTGGCTGGGCTCTGTCGTGCAGGTCGACCCCGACGTGGTCTACTACCGTTCGCGGGAATGCATGCTGAGCGAGGAGCAGAAATCTCTGCTTCAGGACCTGGCACTGATCTGCAGGTTCAGGGCCACCTCGGACCTGCCCTGGTGGCTTTCCCCGGAAGAGAGAGAAGCTCTTCGCGCGTTCCTCGGCCGCATTCCCGAGGTCGAGCAGCGGGATGGCCACACCTTCAGGGTGGGGGCCCGGGAGATCGACTTCTCCAGCGCGCTCACGATGCCCGGGCCCCCGCGCGGGTTGAAAGCCCTGAAGGGTGCCCTGCTCGGCTGGCTGGGCAACCGGTCCCTGGCGCTCGCGATCAACTACGCCTTGACCGAGAATGCCTGGAAAAAGACGAGGAAGGGCATGGGCTGAGCCCCTGGCTCCCTTGGGCGCCGAGGCGCCTCCCTTGGGCGCCCAGCCGCCTCCCTTGGGCGCCGAGGCGCCTCCCGTGCTACAGTGAAGCCCGTGGCAAATCCGGCATCTGTCGGGGAGGCGCGACGGCGCCTCCCCCGAGAGTTCACGCAGTTCCTCGACGCGACATTCCCGCAGGCGGTGGCGGAAGCCATCCTGCGCGGCATGGGCTGCCACAGGTACACGACGCTGCGCGTGAACACGCTGCGCTGCAGCGCCGCGGCCGTCATGGGGTTCTTCCGGGAAAGCGCGGTCAAGCACCGCCGCATCCCGTGGTATCCCGATGCCTTCGTTCTCAGCGATCTGCGCGAGCGGGACGCGGAAGGGTGGGAGCTATACGCCCAGGGGCGCATCTACCTGCAGAGCCTCTCCAGCATGGTGCCGGTCCTAGCCCTCGGTCCCCGGCCCGGAGAGCAGGTGCTCGATGTGGCGGCGGCACCGGGCAGCAAGACCACCCAGATGGCAGCTCTCATGGAAAACACGGGGCGGATCATGGCGAATGAGCTTGACGGGGTGCGCGCCGAGCGGCTGGCGTACAACGTGCGCCTGCAGGGATGCGGCAACGTCGAGATCAGGGTCGGCCGCGGGGAAAAAATCGGTGAAAGCGAGCCGGAATGCTACGACAGGGTCCTCCTCGACGTTCCCTGCTCGGGGGAAGGCCGGTTCATCGTGTACGAACCGGCGAGCTCCCGCGGCTGGTCGCAGAAGCGGATCACCGAGTGCACGCGCATCCAGAAGAAGCTCTTCGCAAGCGGCGCGCGCGCCTTGAAGCCCGGCGGCGTGCTCGTCTACTCCACCTGCACGCTGAACCTGGAAGAGAACGAAAAGGCGGTGCAGTGGGCGCTCGACAACCTGCCCCTCGCGGTCGACAGGATCCCCCTGTCCATTCCCGGCTCCTATGCCGGCATGGCCCGCGGGCTGCATCCCTCGGTGGCGAAAGCAATGCGCATCTTCCCCGACGCCGAACGGGAAGGCTTCTTCGTCTGCCGGATGACAAAGACCGCGTAGCGCGGAGCCTGCTGCGGGGCCCCCCCCGCGGCGTGGATACCGGCGTTGACGGT
>JBEKVA010000255.1:0-6645 GCA_049514475.1 Spirochaetia bacterium | reverse complement strand
GGCGGGTTCCGGGCAGAGCCCTTCGAGAAGGTCTTCGCCCGCAAGCCGACGGTCCCCCTGGAGCGGGCCATCGAGGGCATGCTGCCCAAGGGCGCCCTGGGCCGCAAGATCTTCAAGCGGCTGAAGGTGTACGCGGGCACTGAGCATCCGCACGCGGCGCAGAAGCCCATCAAGCTCGAAATATCCTGAGAAGGAGAAGGCTTTGATCAAGAATCTTTCGGTCGCCACGGGAAAACGCAAGACCTCAGTTGCCCGTGTCTTCCTGCGCGATGGCGCAGGTGCAATTACCATCAACGGGAAAACCATTGAAGAATACTTCGCGGGGATGACCACGGCACCCATGGTGCGCACCCCCCTCGAGGTGACCAACACCCTCGGCAAGTTCGACGTGCTCATCACCGTGAAGGGCGGCGGCGTCGCCTCCCAGATCGAGGCCTGCCGGCACGGCATTGCCAGGGCGCTGAACATCTACGATGCCACCAACCACGTCACGCTCCGCGCCAACGGATTCCTGACGCGCGACCCCAGGATGGTGGAGAGGAAGAAATACGGACAGCGCGGAGCCCGCAGGCGCTTCCAGTTCTCCAAGCGCTAGAAACGGTACGCCTCCCTCAGGGGAGGCGGGCTTTGCTGTCGAGATGACATCGGGCGGACCCCCCGACGGAGAGCCTGCCCCGAGAACGGTCGTATCCGTCGAGCTGAAAGGAGCCTCGGGAGAGTCGGTCCGCATCCACCTCTCCGACGGCTCTTTTTTTGTCCTTCATGCCGAGGTGTTCGCCCGTGATGGCATATCCGCCGGCACCCCCATCGATCCCGAACGCGAAGCACACCTGCTCACCCGTTCTGAGCTCGTCCTTGCCCGGCTGCGCGCTCTTTCCCTTCTCTCCCGCTCGGCGCAGACGCGCCAGGGGCTCACCCGTAAGCTTCGCGCACGTGGCTTCAGCACGGCCGCGGTGGCCCATGCCATAGCGCGGGTGAGCGAGCTTGGCTACCTCGATGACCGCGCCTTTGCGGAGAGCTGGGTGCAGGCACGCATTGCACAGCGACGGGATGGGGTGAAAGCCCTTACCCTCGGGCTGATGCGGAGGGGAGTTGCGAAGGCGATTGCCGAAGAGGTGGCCTCCGCGGCATGCCCCCCCGAGGAGGAGCTTGCCGCGGCACGGGTGCTTGCCGCGGACCTTGCCCCGCGCGCCGCCATCCGCCTTCTCACGGGCCGGGGGTTTCGCTCCCGGACGATTGCCGCCGTTCTGCGGGAGCTGAAGGAGAGGCGCCCGGAAATGCCTCCAGAAGAGCCGGCGGAGTGAATCCAAAGGATCTGAGGAGCACCTGGCGGGGAAGATCGAGAACCTGCGTCACGCTGTCCATCACGACGGAATCAGAGGAGCAGACGGTCCCCGCGTGGCTTTTCAGCAGGAAGTCCGCGCTGTGCGCCAGTGTTGCTTCGGACTGGCAGGGCAGCTCCTGCAGGCGGCGGCGCACCTCCTCTGCCATGTGCGCCGAGTGGGCAATCGGGGCATCGAGGAAGGCGTCGATGCGCCCAGGCGCCATTGCCCCCAGTGTGGCGACGATTTCCCGCAGGGCGCGCTCGGTGAGGGCGCTGCGGCGGTAGCCGCCGTGGGTTGCAGCGCAGTCGCGCAGCACGCCATCATCGGCGATGAACAGCGGCATCCCCTTGAGATAGCTTTCCACGGTAATGAGAACATTGTACCAGTCGATGCCGAGGGTTCCCCCGGCAATTGCCTCCGCCTGCACGATTTTTTTTCTCCGCGCCTCTGCGACAGACCGCGTGACCGCGCCGCGGAAGATGCTGTTTCTCTCCGTGCGCGAAAGACGGTGACGA
Source organism: Spirochaetia bacterium (assembly GCA_049514475.1). Classification (GTDB taxonomy): domain Bacteria; phylum Spirochaetota; class Spirochaetia; order SZUA-6; family Fen-1364; genus Fen-1364. Next base: position 4,805 of record JBEKVA010000255.1, on the reverse strand, counting down.
TCGCACACGAGCTTCAGGGCAGCTTTTTCAGGATAGCCTTTTTCTCTCAAGTATTTATAATCGACGTATGCTTCTGAAAAATAATTCGTTGACATTATGGATATAATTGGTATACTGGGTAATATTGAGAATTGCCCTTGGCGCTGGCCATTAGGGAAAGGATAGCAGCGATGGCAAAAAAGGAAAAGAAGGTCCGAATCTATTCGGCCCTCGAAGTTGCTGACATCTGCGGCGTCGTCAACCAGACGGCGATCAACTGGATCAAGAACGGTTTTCTCAAGGCATTCATGACGCCCGGCGGGCAGTACCGGGTGTACGCGGAGGACCTTCTCGCCTTCCTTTCCTCGCGGGGTATGCGCGTGCCGGCGGAGCTTTCCGAGGTCCCCGAGGAGGAGCCCGCCTGGGAGCGCATCTGCATTGTCGATGACGACCAGAATATCAATACGCTCCTGAAGCGGTTTCTCACGCGGCAGATGCCGGGGCGCACCATCATCCAGGCATTCGACGGGTTCGAGGCGGGCAAGCTGATCTCAGAGATGAAGCCCGGCATCATCCTGCTCGACATCAGCCTGCCGGGACTCGACGGATACAAGCTCTGCCGGCGCATCAAGGAAGACCAGACCCTCGGCTCCCCCATCATCATCGCCATCTCGGGTCTCGCCGAGGACGAGGTGGAGCCTGCCATCATGGCAGAGGGCGCCGACGCGTTTTTCCACAAGCCCCTCGATTTCGGCCGGCTGCAGGAGAAGATCGTTGAGCTGACGGGTGCCCGCGTAGGGAAGGGAGCCTCCGATGGACGTTAGCCCGGTCATTCTCGTCGTGGAAGACGAGGACTCCATCCGCCTCACGCTCCGCGATTACCTGAAAAAAAAGGGTCACGACGTGGTAGTGGCTTCCGACGGGGTGGGGGCGATCAAGCAGATCCTCGACCGCCGCATCGACCTCATCGTGACCGACTATCGCATGGACATCCTCGGCGGGGATTACTGGATCCGCTTCCTGCGGGAGTTCTGCCCCGACAAAAAGGTCATCATCACCAGCGGGTTCCTGCAGCCCGAGTTCCCCATTCCCTTTCCCGTGGTCTACAAGCCCTACGATTACTCCGAGCTGGAAGCGCTGATCCGCGGCAACCTCGCCGAGATCAGGAAGTAACAGCCGGGAGTGGGCCGGTGAGCGCCGGGGAGAACAAGGCCTTCCACGCGCTGGTGCTCGGACGGGTACAGGGGGTCGGCTTCCGCTATTCGGCCCTTCGCCAGGCGAATGTCCTGGGCATCATGGGAACCGTTGCCAACACGCCGGAAGGCAGCGTCGAGGTGAACGCCGAAGGGGAGCCCCTGGCGCTCCAGCGCTTCCTCCTCTGGCTGGAAAAAGGCCCCCCGGGATGCCGGGTGCGCGACGTACAGGTCCAGTGGCTGCCGCCGACGGGCAGCTACGGCGGCTTCGATATCGTGTTCTAGCATCGGAACGTCGGGGTTCCTCCATGTCATCTTCTTTGCTTCAATAGCTTCAGCACGTCCTCGGTCATGGCCGTCTCGCTTATGCGAGGAAAAATCTTTTCGACGCTGTGCCGATGCGCTTCCGCGTCGCGGTCGGTCATCGCATCCACTACCAACGTCACGTTATAGCCCAGGTCGTAGGCGTTGCGCGCCGTAGACTCAACGCCGCTGCTCGTCGAGATACCCGTCAGGACGATCTGGGTCACGCCGCGCCGGCGGAGGCAATCATCCAAGGCCGTGCCGAGGAACGCGCCCACCCGCTGCTTGGTGATGATATGATCGTCGGGATGCCGTTCCAATTCGGGAACGAGCTCGGCCCAATCGGCCGGCCGCGCCGACATGCCGGGGCTGGCATCAGTGCGGCCGGGAGCCCTCCCGGTCACGTTGACGAGGACGACAGGCAGGCCGCGCTCGCGGAAGGCGCGCGCGAGCCGGGCGGCTCGGCCGATGATCTCGACGGCCGGATACGGCGCGGTCGGCATGGCGGCAATGCCTTTCTGCAGGTCGATCACGATCAAGGCTGTTATGTCGTCGAGTTTTGTCAGAGGCATGGTTTTTCCTCCAAGCCAAGTTTCTTGTACACTTTGAGATAGACCCATACGGCATTTATCAGCAACAAAGCACTCGTGATGAAGAATACGTATCTGATACCCAAATAGGCCGCTACTTGCCCGCCTAGAACCGCCCCTACGAATACGCCCAGATACCCCGCCGACATGTTGAAGCCGAAGACCCTGCCCGCAAGCGAATCCGGCGTAATTTTCTTTATCAGGATATTGACGGAGGGAACCAGGCCTCCCATCGTCAATCCCAATAGAAAGCGAAGTGCCATCAACTGCCAGGGATTCCTTACGAAGGCTTGCGGTATGAAAATGAGTCCGGCAACGACAAGGGAGACGAGCATGACTTTCTGCGCTCCGATTCTATCGGAGAGCTTCCCCAGTCTCGGAGCGGCGATTATATTCGCGAGCCCCGAGGCCGAGAATACCATCCCGGCCATCAGGGCGACATGACTGGTTGTACGGGACAATTGGGAGACATATACCGTTACGATCGGCTCTACGGAGAAAAGAGCCACAGTCAGCACGAAGAAAGTCACGAACATGGTGACAGTCAGACTCTTTTCGGGAACAGTATTCCATATCTCCCTGATACCGAGCGTTTTTTTATCTTCACGGACAAACGACTCTTGCACGAATAAAGCGGTCGTAATGAATGAAATCAGCAGCAGCGCGCCTGTTATGAAAAATACGTTTTGCAGGCCGAGATTGTCTCCTATGGAACCGCCGATCATCGGTCCGAGCAGAGAACCCGCGATGCCAGCCGTTGAAAGCGTCCCCAGGGCCCATCCCACGTGTTCCTTGTCCGTCTGGGTCGCGATCAACGTGGTGCAGGCAGTGCTATAACCCGTGATAGCGCCCTGCAATAATCTCAATCCTATCAGTACATAGACATTCCGGGCAAAACCCATGCTCCCGACGACTACCGCCATGCCGAGGCTTGCCCGCAAAAGCATCGGTTTTCGTCCAAATGTATCAGCGGCGTGACCCCAAACGGGCGAAAAAATGGCCGAAATAATGAAAGTCACGCCGAAAGCGAAGCCGGAGAACTGCGCAATCAGAGCTTCGCTGGCAATTCCGAGGTGCTTGATGTAGAGCGGCAATACCGGCGCGATCTGGCTCATGCCCACGGACGCCACGAAGATCCCGAACCAGCAAACGACCAAGTTCCGTTTCCAGATTGGCATGAATGAAGGCTCTCTGTCGGGACCGTGGTCCTCCTTTCCAGCCCCGGTCACTTTTCCGCCAGGCGCTTGATGATCCGGCCAGCGGCAAAGAGCGTTTCCCTTTCCTGCTCGTCCAGTTGGGCAATGGCTTGTGCCAGCCATGTCCGCCGTGCATCGCCGGTACTCTTCACCAACGCCGCCCCTTTTGCGGTAAGCTCAATGTTTACCTGTCGGCCGTCAGTCGGATGCGGCGTGCGCTCCACCATGCCCATTTCCTCCAGGGATGAAACAATGGTTCCCATCGACTGCGGCTTCATGACCTCCGCGCGTGCGAGATCGGCCGTCGTTGCCGGCCCGTTTTTGGCGAGGCGCTTCATGACGGCCTCCTGGGTCCATGAAAACTCTTGTGAGGCGTGCGCCGCCCGCCAGCGGCGCATAAGCAGCCCGATGGAATGGCCAAAGTCTGCTACGGCGATTTCGAACGTCTTTCGCGGCATGACCATACTATATAGATAGACAGTCAAACTTGCAAGATGAATTTGGCAGTTTAACTTATTACTTGCATTTGGCTGCCGAAACCATAGGGCCGCTGATTTGAGGGGCAGTGAAGAAGGTGGCGAATTGTGTTGCGATGCTTCATTTCGCCTGCGTGGTGATGACATTTCGGGCTGTCTGGGTTCTTGGAGAGGCTCTAAGGTGAGGCGGTGCCCCCTGCAAGGGAAAGTGTGACGTCGTTGTCAGCGGGCGGCAGGTCCGTGCGCAGGTCACGGAGGCTCGTCTCCGCCAGCCCCCCGAGAATATTTCCCCATAGGCTCAGCCCGACGGCATCGGTCCTGACTGAAGACTGTACCCCCTGGCGGCCGGGCTCATCCCCGCGGGCGAGCAGCATGCCTGCTTCCGCGATTCGCGCTGAGAGCAGCTCGGCATCCCGCGCGGAGGCGATGTGCCGAAGCCGGGAACGCGCGGAATTGAAAATACCTGCGCGCAGCCTCTCCCGGGCGAACGGTTCGAAGGTGTCCATGCCGGCGATGCGCGTGATGAAATGGCTTTCGATGCGCATCTCACCGCTTTTTTCCAGGGTAATCCTCCCCCCTCAGGGGAAAGCTTCGCTTCGTAATGTCCTGGGCGTGCCCGTGGCCGCTGAAGACAACCCTGACGCCACCGGCGGCGAGAAGCTCCGCCACTGCATCGTCGTCGGCCACCAGCGCCCCGGGAACGAAGGTCCTCTCCCCGCGGAAGTGCTCCATGACGCCATGATGGATGAGGACGATGACACGCGTCGAGGAGCGGCGTGCGTCGGCGAGCACGCCCTGGGCCCACCTCCGCGTCTCCGCGCTCAGGTTGCCGCCGGCTGCCTCGCGGCCGTTGTCCAGGGCACGCGAGTCCAGCGCGAGCAGCAGCAGCCCGGGGGCAAGCGGGGCCGCGTAGCTGAGTGAGCCCGTGTCCCGCCGCGAGGCATCGGACCAGCCGTCTGCTTCGTAGATGCGCTGGAAGTCCTCCTCGGTGGCGGCACCGGCCGCGCTCTCCGTACCCCTCAGCGCGGCCCCGGGCGCTGCCTTCTCTCCGTTGGGGATGTCATGGTT
>JBEKVA010000254.1:0-6224 GCA_049514475.1 Spirochaetia bacterium | reverse complement strand
GATGGCCGACGGCTTCGCGGGGACGTCGATCTTGCCATTGTTGTACGTGTTGGTCTGGGGCGGAACCTTGCCCTGGAGGTACAGCGTGGCGGTGTTGATCGCGTCGGCGACGAGCGTGCGAACGTCCTTGAGGACCGTCATGGACTGCTTGCCGTCGATGATGTACTGGATGGACGCCCTGTCGGCATCCTGGCCCGTCGTGTAGTACTTCGTCACTGCCTTGTCGGCGGCGAAAGAGTCACCGATGGCGCGCGCAGTCTGGTCGTTCGGAGAGAGCACGTAGCAGACGCCCTTCTGGGCGTCGGTGGCTGCCGTCAGGTTGGACTCGGAGATGTTCTTCGCATCCGAGGGCGACCAGTTGGTGGTCACCTGGCCGATGATCTTCGCCATCTCTTCGCGCGTGAGGGTCTTCTTGCCCTGGAGGGCGATGGCTTCGCTGGAGTTCTCGATCACGAACGTGCCGTCCGCGATCTTGGGCTGGATCACACCCCAGGCGCCCTGGAAGAAGATGAACGCGTTGTTGTCGGAGGCAGCGCCGGCATAGATGTACAGGTGAAGCCCCTTGCCGCCGTTTTGCTTGGCCCTGTCCACGAGGTACTGGGCCCACGCGGCGCCGACCGCCACGCTGTCGAAGGTCACGTAGTAGTCGACGGAGGCCGTGTCGCGGATCAGGCGGTCGTAGGAGACCACCTTGACCCCTGCCTTGTGGGCTTCATCGGCCGCAGCGGCAGCCGCTGACCCGTCAACGGGGCAGATGATGATGACCTTGACGCCGTTGGAGATGAGGGATTCGACGTTCGCCTTTTCCTTCGCAGAATCCTTCTCGCTGAAAAGGATCTGAACGTTGTAGCCGGCCTTTGAAAAGGCGTCCTGGAACCGGTTCTGGTCCTGGGTCCAGCGCTCTTCATCCTTTGTAGGAAGAATGACGCCGACCTGGAGCTTGCTGCCGGCTTCCTTGCCGCCTGATGCGAAAACCATGGACGGCAGGAGCAGGGCGACGAGACTTACGAACACAATCAAGAATCTCTTCATTTCTGAGGCCTCCTTGTGCTACAGGCGCTGCAATACGCGTGCCAAGACAGCGATTGAGAATGAATCATTAATTCCATATATAATAAAGAATTATGACAGAATCAAAAAATCTATTTTAGATGCAACGAACGAAAGCCCATCGGTGTTACGCTGACGAAACAGTACCAGACAGAATGAATGAAAACCGTGCCGTATCTGTTTCGCAGCCGAAACACTCGCTGTTTCGCGCCTGTAACAGCTCCAGCCGCGCCGGGAGGGTGTGCACGCGCGTGCGCTGGCTTGATTTTCGGGGTTCCCGGGTAGATAATCGCACTCACACGTCACCACAGGAGGGTCCGCATGTCGAACGGAAAGAAGGTAAAGGTTGCCGTAGTCGGTCTCGGATTCGGTGCCGAGTTCATTCCCCTGTACCAGAAGCACCCCGACGCGGAATGCTACGCCATCTGCCAGAGGGACGAAAAGAAGCTCAACCAGGTCGGCGACATGTTCAAAGTCGAGCGGAGGTACACCCGCTTCGAGGATATGCTGAAGGACAAGGACATCGACGCCATCCACGTCGTGACCCCGCCGGCGGCCCACGCGCCGATGTGCATCGCGGCCCTGGAAGCGGGGAAACACGCCTGCAGCACCGTGCCGGTTGCCACGACGGTGAAAGAGTGCCTGAAGGTCGCCGAGGCCAGGAAGAAGGCGGGAAAGGTCTACATGATGATGGAGACCGCCATCTACACGCGGGAGTTCCTCTTCGTGAAGCAGATGATGGACAAGGGAGAGCTGGGCAAGATCCAGTTCCTCCGCGGATCCCACCAGCAGAACATGAGCCTTCCCGGCTGGCCCGCGTACTGGTACGGCTTTCCCCCCATGCACTATGCCACCCACGCGGTGAGCCCGCTCATGTGCCTGATCGGCGGCGAGGTGGAATCCGTCCAGTGCCTCGGATCCGGGACCATCCGCGAGGAGTACGAGAAGCCCTACGGCTCCCCCTTCGCCATCGAGAGCTCGCTGATGAAGGTACGTGGCTCCGACCTCGCCTGCGAGGTGACACGGTCCTTGTTCGACACCATCCGTCAATACAGGGAAAGCTTCGATGTCTACGGCACGAAGCTCTCCTTCGAGTGGGAGCAGCTCGCCGGAGAGAAGCCGGTGCTGTACTCGGGCTTCGAGGATGCAAAGCGCGTTGACGTGCCCGACTTCGGGAGCCGGCTGCCGAATGAGATCGCCCCCTATACCATCCACGGCGTCTACGACGAGCAGCACGAGCACACCTCCTTTATCCAGGGCGCCGGTCACGGCGGATCGCACCCGCACCTGGCGCACGAGTTCGTCCGCGCCATCGTGGAGGGGCGGGAGTCGGCGGTGGACGCGCGCAGGGCTGCCAACTGGACCATGGCGGGCATCTGCTCGCACGAATCGGCGATGAAAGGTGGGAAGCGCATCGAGCTTCCCATCGCGAAATAGCCGGCAAAAATACATTCGGAGGATTTCGAATGGCGATCGTGCACCGTTTCGGCAAGCTGGCAGAGTAGGCCGACGTGATACAGAACAGGGGACTCATCACAAGCGCGACCTTCGCGTCAATGTTCTTCCTCGGCGTCGGCACCGTCATCATCGGGGCCGCCGCCGGCAATATCGGCCTTTCCCCCTACCAGACGGGCCTGCTCGTGTCCTCCCAGAACGTGGGATTCATCATCGCGGTGCTCGTGTCCGGCGTTCTTGCGGACAGCATGGACAAGGCCCTGCTCATGCTCGCCGGCAGCCTCATCCTGGCGCTGTCCATGGTGTTCTACTACATGTGGCCCCCTTACGGGCTGAACCTGGCCATCATGTTTTTCATTGGCATCGGTATCGGGACCTACGAGGGCACCGGGGATGCCATGCTGCTGGGCCTGCACAAGAAGCGACAGGGCCTTCACATCAGCATCAACCATTTCTTCGTCACCTTCGGCTGCCTGGCAACCACCCTGTACCTGATATTCCTCCAGGGGGACTGGCGGCGCGCGATGGTGCAGTCGGCGGTGGTGGTGTTCGCGCTGACCGTGTTCTTCGCCTTTACACGGGCCGGGGCCGGAACCGCGGGCACGCCGAAGCTGGGCGCGCGGCTGGGTTTCCTGAAAACACAGCCAGTGCTCGCCGTGCTGTTCGTGCTGGCGATCTTCGGCGTGGGAATCGAGCTGGGACTGACCAGCTTCCTGACGGGGTTTCTCCTCGAGCTGCGCGGCTACAACCTGGTGAGCTCCAAGGTCGGGCTGATACTCTTCCTGGCCGGGGTGGCTTCGGGACGCGTGGTGTTCGGCTTCATCTCGGGCCGGGTGCGCATCCTGGCCCTCCTCACGACGCTCTTCGCCGCCTCCGCGGTGACCTGCTGGGTGCTGTTCTTTGTCGTCCTTCCCGCGCCGCTGGGCGAGGTGGTGTTCTTCCTTTCCGGCACGGCCATATCGTGCGTCTTCCCGCTGATCGTCACCCTGACGGGCCGGCTGTTCAGCGACATGTCGGGGACCGCGCTGGGAATTGTGAAGCTGGGCATCCCGCTGGGCGGCATCGTGATCCCCCTTGTCCTCTCGATCGTCTCCCGCTGGGCCTCGTTCGGCATTTCCCTGGGTATCTTTCCCCTGCTCGGCACGGGGGGGCTGATACTTCTTGCGGCAAACCTGCGCATGATCCGGGCAAAGCTGGACGGTGTTTCGGCTCCGTCGCCTGCCCCGGCGCGATAGGCGGCACGCGCCCGGCATGAAAAAAGCGCGGCATGCGGCCACTCCCGCGCGCCCTCCCGCTCCTGGCGGGATTGAGCGCGCGGGTGGCATTCGCGTGGCCGCGCTTCTTATTTGCTTCGCCCTCTACGAGCGCTGGAACGAGTCGAAGACCCGCACCTGCTTCCATCCCGCGGAGTTTCTCTTCACGAACTCCATGTGCCGCGGCGCACTCTGATAGGCGTCGTGCTGCTGCTTTGTGGCGAAAACCGCGTGCATCGACACGTCGAAGTCCGTGACGTTCACATCGCGGCGATTCTCCTCGACCCGTGTCCCCGCGGTGAAGAGCAGCATCCCGTCGTGGCCCTTCAGGTAGGTCAGGCATTCCTGCACCATCTTTTCCCTGTTTTCGGGGGTGGGGCTGTTCAGGGTGAAATAGACGTCGTGCATCAGCTGCATTGTGTTCCCTTCTGCTGCCGCTATGTGTGCAGCTCGGCCAGCAATCCTTCGGCCTTGCGGATTTCCTTCAGTGACTGCGAGTATTCCTTCACGTAGGTCGTGCAGCCCACCGGCTTCTGGCGGATGAGAAGCTCGATGCAGTTGTCGCAGGCGGTGCACCACTTGATCTCTGATTCACGGCCTTCGGCGAACTTGCGGGGCAGCTGCCCGTCGGCGAACGACTGCCGCCCTATGGCCACCATGTCGGTGACCTTGTCGCGGATGTTCTTGTTCGCCCAGAACCAGAGGGTGTTTTCCTCCTTCTTGCGCGCCTGCAGAAGGTTCTTCCCGTTGTTCATGACGGAGTACGCGGAGCCGATGACCACCGTCTCGGGCTTCAGCACGTCGCGCACCGCCTTCTGGAAGGTGAAATGCAGGTAGCAGTCATCGGGGACTTTCTTATCGGGCTGCGACAGCGCCAGGGTGATGGAGGGACTGCCGGAGGACACGATGATGAACTTCGCCCCGCGCGCTTCCATGCCCTTCACCAGGTCAAGGGATTCGCGGATGTCCATGACCGGTGACTCCGGTCCCGCCGAGCCCTGCCCGCCGGGGAAGCCTTCCCAGATGGACACCTTGGAGCCGACCAGGAACTTCGGATCGTTGATCTCCTTGGCCAGCCGCTCGTACACGGTATAGGTGAAGCGGGTGCGGTTCTCCCAGGGCCCGCCGTACTTCCACGTGCGGTCGTTGTACGGGCGCAGGAGCTGGGAGTCCAGGTATCCGTGGCAGTTCTTGAAGTCCACCCCGTCGGCCCCGCAGTCGTGGGCGATCTTGGCGGAGGTGACGAACTGCTCGATGGCATTCTCGATGTATGCCTCGTCGATGATGTCCCCGCCGAAACCGGCGAGTGACTTCACCGTCACGCGTCGGGAGAAGTCAGGATGGCTGAGCTCGCCCGAGTGCGTGAGCTGCCAGACAAAAATGGCCTTGCTGTTGATCTTCTTCAATTCCGCGGTGAACTTTGTCAGCGCCTTCTGGTTGCGCGGCATGACGGAGAGCTGGTTCTTGCGGCCTCGGGACTCGTACTGCACGGTGATTGCCTCGAGGTCGATCATGCCTGCGCCGCCCTCGAACAGGTTGCGATACCTGCGGTACGTGCGCTCGGTGGGGTTGCCTTCCTCGTCGGAATCGCATCCTTCCATTGCATTGATGGCAAACCTGTTCTGGGCCGTGAGGGCACCGACCTTGATGGGCTGGAATACAGGATCATTTGCGCTCATAAGCGCCTCCTTGCTCTAGTGATGGCTAGGGGAAGATTATCCCCCACTTTTTTCATTCCTGAAATACCAGAAATCGTTGCACCTATCCCTAGGCATTTCCTAGGGTTGGACGATGCGAACGGGGCGGCGGGGCTACGACTCCGCGAACTCTGCCAGCCTTGATTGCAGGCTCTGCCCCGAGTTGCCCATACGGAGCTTCTTCCGCAAGTTCATGCGATGGAAATCGACAGCCTTCACGGTCAGGCAGAAATGCTCGGCAATCTCCTTGCTCGTCTTCCCCTCCAGGAGCAGCTCGGCGATCTCCCTCTCCCGCTGGGTGAACTCCTTGTGCCCGCTGGACAGCCGACGCATCAGCGGAGAGGTGATCTTCGCAAGCCGGCCTTCCAGCAGCTTCAAGTCAGCCTGCAGCGCCTCGTCGATGCACCTCTCCTTCATCCGGGCGATGAGCGGGATGACTGACAGCCCGATGTTGCTGAGGATGTCGTTGGCAACGCGGCGGGCCGCCTGGTCGCCCCGGCGCAGGAGCACCTCCAGGGCAGCCTCCTGCTCCTGCAGCGTCTGGTCCTGGAACTGGATCCGGCGTTTCAGGTTCTCGATGGTGCGCTCCTCCGTGGTGAGATCGGTGATCTCCCGCACGTACTCGATCAGGCAGAACAGCCGTGCGTTGTCATCGAACAGAGGGAAAACAGAGAGCTCCTGCGTCCCGCGGACCTGCGCCGGCCCGTCGTAGGGCACGATGCCTTCCTGGGGCTTGCCCGTGCTGAGAGAGACCGTGGTGGGGCAGTTC
>JBEKVA010000253.1:0-6229 GCA_049514475.1 Spirochaetia bacterium | reverse complement strand
GACGACAAGATCAGCTGAGTCTTATGGCCGAATAGGCCGCCACCTGAAGGGTGGCTCCCAATCAAACCGCTTTGAGCGGTTCACATATTCATGCCTCCGGCTTTGCCGGAGGTCAATGACTCGCCTTTTCTCCAAGTTTCCAATCAGTTGTAGTGTGTGTTTTGTGAAGTTTATGACTCCGATTAACTCTTCAGAAGGCCCGTCGCTTGCCTCCGCGCAGACTACGCCCTCTGAAGCTGAACAAACCGTACCATATTGTAGGTCAGGTTTATCATCCCAATCATCGCTCGAGCACGCACAATCCCTGTCGTACGAATGTAGAAACCTTTCATGCTGTTGGTGATATGACCAAATACGTGTTCGACTCTCGCACGGACTCTGGACTTTTTGCGGTTGTCTGCCTTCTGACGCTTCGTCAGCGGCCTGTTTCTATACCCTTTTTCATGAATACGATTGCGCATCCTTCGCTTTTCTATCATTTTCTCAATCCGAGGACCCACATAGGCGCTATCTGCAAACATTTCGTGATGTTCATCGCGTTTGTCCACCAAATCTTCTACTGCTTGGGAGTCGTGTACGCCTCGCATCGGTCACGGTGTAGGCGGTAATGAGTTTGCTGGTGCCTTGATTCAAGAAAGCGGCCAGCTGGGAGAAGTTCCTACGATTCCTAAATCTCCTACCTATTGAAACTTTGCGAAAGCGAAAATATTTTATCAAGAATGGATTCCTCTAAATGCAAGGAAGACCGGGGACGACGGCTGGCCGAGGGATGGCTGGCGGGGCTCTTAAAAAGCGCTTGCGCTGCAGCATTGGTGATGCGCTTTTTCTCATGCGCAACTCCTCCTCTCGGGATTCCTTCGGCCGGTTTTCCAGAATCCGATCTGCACGTAAAGGACAGCAGTAACATGTCAGCGGATATGGGGTTTGGCTCCGTGCCAAGGACTGCACGATTTGTGTTCATGGCAACGGGTGAAACGACGCTCTATTTCATAGATAAAGACGGATATGTTTATATGGCGTTTTATGGAAGACAACAGCCAGGATTCGGCACCGTTCCAATCTCTGCGCGATTTGTATTTCTTGACAACGGTCATAAGGAGCTTCTCTACGTGGCAGGCAAGGGCGATGTGCACGACGCAAGAAATGGAAAAAGGCAATTCAACAGCGCCGAAATACCGTCAAAGACATACTTTGCGATAGCTGCAACAGGAAAAAATACACTCTATTATATCGACCAGGACGGGTATACGTACCTCGCAAAAGATAGGAGCCAGCAGTCTCGATTTGGGGTAGTTCCTCAGACTGCGCGTTTTGCTTTCCTTGCAAACGGTCATACGAACCTCTATTACGTGGATCAGGACGGCTCCACGTACCTTGCAAAAGATGGATCACGGCAGGCCGAGTTTGGAAATGTCCCTTCGACGGCACGCTTTGCTTTCCTTTCGACAGGCATAGATACTCTGTATGCGATAACTCCCGCCAAATGAGAGACTGGCGCTTCACGTAGCCAGTGGTGCAGGCCGCGGGGCTTGCCGTACCGATGAAGGTCGAAGGAGACGTGGAAGGGAGGAACGCGGGCACCGCCCTGCGGAATGAAGACAGTAATTGTTTTTGCATCCCTCTGGGTATATTTTCAATAGCTATGGCAGAGAAGCTGGAGCTGAAAGCGGACGTCATCGCGTGCAGGGAGCCCTTGGTTGCACGCTATCTGGCGATGCTTGCGGATTGTCGCATAATCACCATAGAGAGCATCAAGACCATGCGGGAAGACCTGTTGTATTGGAGGCGGAATGACTTCGACAGCAATATCAGCGACCTGCTCTATCACATTGCTTTTGTCGAGGCTGATTGGCTCTTTTCGGACGTTCTGCAGCGGGAGATTCCTTCCGAACTGACGCAGCACCTCGGCTACAAGGACCGCGATCCCCAGGGTCGCCTGATTCATATCGGCGAGGAAGAGCTTGAGGCATCCCTCATCAGGCTGGAGAACGTGCGAAACAGGCTGAATGATACCTATTCAGTCATGGACATGGAGGAATTTCGAAGCCTTCGGCAATCGGGCAGGCACGATGCAAGCCCGGAATGGGTGCTGCACCATCTTCTCCAGCACGAGGCCGAACACAGGGGACAGATCAACCTGTTGAAACGACTGGGAGGAGAGAACCAGTCAGGGACGAGGCAGTTCCTGAGGTCCTGAAGACACCTCTCCCCGGAACTGGTAAAGATCGACACTTTTCACCCGCACCCCCATGAGTTGAAGGTACATGAAGAGCTGATGCTTGTGGTTGACCAGGTGTTCCAGGTTGCCCAGAATCAGCGTCAGCAGCGTCTCCCCCTCCTTCACGAAAACAGTGGGGATCTTCCTTCCAAGGCTCGAGTCCTCGAGCAGCGCAAATCCCTCCTGTATCCTTTCTGAATATGTCTGAAGTCGTTCCTGCGCTTCGAGCGGCCGGCATTCGTGATTCATCGGGAGGTCCCTCAGCCTTGAGAAATGCGCAAGGCGCTGGGGCTCGGCAGCAAGAAGAACCGCGCAGAATCCCGAAAGGCACTCGAGCAGGTGGCCGAGAACCTTTGCGGCGGAAAATGCGCCGGGTGTCCCCGGATGCCAATCGAGACGGTCATCGGGAAGCAGCCCCGTCAGATGGTTGGTTCTTTCAATCTGTTCATTTACCTTGGCGAGAACAGCAGCACACAGCGTCTGGCTCATCTCTGCACGTCCCTTTCGCTCTGCATGAATGGTAGTGTATTGAAGCTGAACATGACGAGCAGATAATGTAAAGACTAAGAGAGGCAGGGATATAGTATCAGATCGTTATTTTCTGTACGCTCAACGTGCGGAGGATCCGCCGGAGGCGCACATGAAGAGACGTCTGTTTACCGATGCCAACGTCAGCCCGACGGAAGCCCTTCTGAGAAAGCAGCTTGGCAGCGCAATCAACTTTTACCTGAGCCTCATGGCAAAGTCAGGAGACTACAGGAAGCAGTGGCAGTACAGCCGCGGCAACGGATGGATACTGAAGATTGACGACATGCGCAAAGCCCTGTACTACCTGATACCGCTTGAAGAGGGGATAGAGATCAGCCTCACCGTGCGGGACGGCGAACGGGCAAGCTTTCTGGGCAACAAGGAGCTCGAATATCTTTACCCGCAGCTGGAGTCCGCGACGAAATACTCGGAAGGGTATGCGTTGCGATTCGACATAGAAAGCCAGGCAGACTGCACGGCAGTCACCCGGTTCCTCCAGGAGCTGATGAAGATGAGGTCCCTCTTGACGGCTGCTACTTCGGAGACCAGTAAGCGAAATCCCCGAAAGTGAGGAATCTCGGCTTGATGCTTCCATCCGCAGGGACGACATACACGCCAGGACGGCCGTCCGCCGAAAGGGCCGTGAACACGATGTTCCTGCTGTCGGGTGACCAGATGGAAGAGGAACGCTGATACTGGTCGAAGAACGGGAGCACGCTCAGCATGCCGGGGCTGAGCGGGAAACGCGCGATAGGCCATGTCTTTCCCGTGGCCGCATTGCATCCCATGAGCTGAAGAGAGAGATGGCCCGGTTCGCCGAGGAAAAGCGGATCCAGGTCACCCTCGGCAGCGGGAACGAGGTAGGCGAGGTTCCTGCCATCGGGTGACCAGAAGAATCCGAGCACGGGCTGTTGCTCGATGGTCTGCGCCGCGATACTTCCTTTCACATCGACAATCGTGAGCTTACCCAGGGGGACGGGCTGCGAGATTCGCGCGGCCAGGTACCCAATCCGCTTGCCATCCGGGGAAAACGAGAAAAATGCACCCCCGAGATCCCGCGCCAGAACGCGCTCGGCGGAGCTCTCGAGAGAACGCGCATGAAGCACAAACCCGTCTGTCCCCGAGGTCACGTAGGCAAAGCTTCTGCCGTCTGGAGACACCGCTGGAGCCTGGAAAAGGCCGGCCTCCACCGGGAGGTCGGCTCGGGGAGGGCCCACCGCGACATGCAGCAGAGACAGTCTCTCACCCCTCTCTCCCGTTCGGCCAATGTTCGTATGTACGACGATTCCCTGGCTGTTTTTCAGCCAATCCCAGTAGTACGGCGCCCCGCGATCGACTCCGCGATAGCTCCCCACTGACCCTGCAAGGGCAATTCCCAGCTCAAGCGCGTCCTCCCCTTGCACTTGCGAAAGGAGGCTGATGGCGCGCGAGTCTGGCGACCAGAACAGGTAGAATGGCTGCACGCGCGTGCCCGAAAGCAGCTGCTCCGTGCGCCCACCGGAGGCATCCGCTGCCATAAGGGACGCATCGACGAGAGAACTGCTGCCTGACAGGGTTATCTGCGCGAACGCGATGCGTTTGGCATTCGGGGACCAGGTCGGGGCAACGTAATAGACGGTGTTGCCGCCATGTGGGCCAGCACCCGAGGTGAGGGACCGCGGGGCGCCGCCGCGCTGGTCTATCACGGCGATATTGCCGTTCGGGGCAACGTAGCAGATGAGACCCGAGCCGCGGCCGAAGACCTGAAGGAAGCCGCCATCGCCCGGGCCGCGCGCCTGGCATGAGCCGAGCAACGCAAGCGCGAACAGTAGCAGCGTTTGCGCGATGAGCCTGCGCGATACCAAGGTTTTCGAAAACCTGAATCCTCTTACTCTCACCGAGTCATAACATACTCGGGTTCTGGGGGGAAAGCAATGAAAGCGCCGCCGAACGCGTGAGTCTAGAAAATGTCGATCGAGCCTACGCCGGTTTCTATGAGGATCTCCACCCTGTTCTTCGCCCCCTCGTACTCGGGAGACCTGTACCCCCCTGCCGCGGGGGGGAAGCGCATGCTGTCGACATGGATCCCCGCCAGCGCGCTCTTCACCAGGATGGTGGCGGCAACTCCCTGCGGCACCAGTATTTTCACCGCGGCTGCGCCGGATTCCACGTGCACCCGCGTCATGGCGACGGAACGGGGCAGCTCCACCGTGGTTGAGCTGGCTCCGGTCTTGATGGAGAGCTCTCTCACGTTCAGCTCGGTGAGGGACAGGAGCGTCTCACTGGCTCCCGTTTCGAGCCGTAGGTCCAGCGGCACTGAAGGATTGAGAATGAAGTCCCAGTCCAGCCGACCGGCCCACCCCTTCTGCCAGGAGCCGAAGATGTAACGGGAAAAATCCCTTTCCTTCACCCTCATGTCGACGCGGAGCCGGCTGCCTTCCTGCCGCCGTTCCGCATCCAGCCCGCCCCCGAAACTCCCCATGAGAAGCTGGTCTGAGGCCGCGCCGGACCCGATGGTCAGTCTGCCCGCGCCATGATGCACCGTGATGGCGGCCTCGACCGCCCCCTCAAGGGGAACCGCCGCCTGCTCCCGTGACACGCCGGCATGGCTGCCGCCGCGGGAGAATCCCGTCACCAGCCAGACTCCCAACCCGATCAGGACAAGCGGCCAGAAGACCCAGCCGACGCGGAACATTATTCCCAGGACGTGAAAGAGGACGTTCAGGAGCACGAGCGCGCCGATCACGATAAGCACGGCGCCGGCGACGAATCTGAAGCGCATCATCTAATTGCCTTTTCTCCGCCTGATCAGCGGCTGCGCGATGACCAGCACGCCGATTGCGATGAGCACGACCGCCCACCAGGGCCCCCGCCACGGCATGCCGCCGAAAAAAGACCCGAAGAGGAAAAAGAGCAGCAGGCTGATGAGGAGCGGCCAGCCCCCCTCAACCAGCGCCCGCAGGGGACGGCCTTCCAGGAGCTCGTTTACGATGACACCGACTCCGACGAACCCGGGGATGAGCGTCCAGACGTACGACCAGGTCCACCAGGCACCGCTCAGGTTCTGCCAGTACAGCAGCCCGCCAATGCCCCCGATGATGCACGCGGGCACCGCAAGGCCGGGGGTCCAGGTGACGAGCGCCAGGATCATGAAAAGGACCCCGACGCCGATGATGATCAGCGGCCAGGAGAACGTGTTCAGCATGCCCGGCACGATCCGCGTGACCAGGAAGAAAACGCCGAGAAGGATCAGTATCGTTCCGACGACCAGAGCGGACCGCGAACGGTGGTCCATGTGCATCCTCCTTATCGACCTGCAGGGGCAGTATAATCGGGGCGGCTCGTGCCTGTCGAGAGGAAGGCGGTGTCGTTCGACGCTACTTCTTGACCTGGACCGCGAGGGAAAGCTTTGCCACTCCGCACGACTTGGCGATCTCCAGGACCCTGACCACCAGGTCGTAGCGCACGTCCCTGTCCCCCATGATGATCACCGGCGACCCCGGC
>JBEKVA010000252.1:0-6232 GCA_049514475.1 Spirochaetia bacterium | reverse complement strand
CTTCGGAAGCAGCGCGAGCTGCCCCTGGTACGCGGCGTCCTCTCCCACCAGGGCGGCAAGGCACTGCCCGCTCAGCACCATGCTCGTCAGGCTCTGCGTGGTGGTGACACTCGCCTCGCTGGCCGGCTCCAGCACCAGCGCCTCGCTGCTCTTCAGCGCGAGTGAGCTCTGCGGGTCGCAGGTGATTGCCAGCGTGGGCATGCCGCGGTCCTTTGCGGCGTCGCGGGCCATCACGGTTTCCGTCGTGGCCCCCGAGCGGGAAATCGGCACCACCAGGCAGGGGCTCTTGTGCACGAACACGGTCTCCGGGAAGAATACGACCTCCGCGGCGGGAACCGCCCTGGCCCTGATCCCGGTGTAGCGCTGGAATGTCGGTGCAATCGCGGTGGCGGCATTCAGCCCTGATCCGTAGCCGGTGAATATCACCTCCTCCCGCCCTTCGCAGAGCTCCCGAAGCCGATCCGCCTTGCCCTCGACGATTCCGATGGTCTGCGCCCATGCCTCGGGCTGGTTCAGGATCTCCCCCAGCATCTGCCTGTCGCCCTGCGATGGTTTCATCCCGTGCCTCCGACGTTTATTGTGCTCATGCTGACTTCTTTTCCGTGTTCGTCAAGATGGCAGCCCGTACTCGCCGATAAAGGCTGCGCGGAGGCGGTACGTGCTTGGCGGAGATTGACCAACAAATCAATGTCTTGCACAATCCCCCGCATGAAACGAGAAGCCATGACCTCCCGTGAGCGCTGGCTCTCCGTCCTGCGCCGCCAGACACCCGACAGGGTGCCTACCGATTACTGGACCACCGACGAAGCGCGGGAGAAGCTTAAACGTCATCTGCGCTGCGCTGATGACGGGGAGATCTTCTCGCGGCTGCACATCGACAGGAAGATCCTCGCAGAGCCCGACTATGTCGGTCCGAAGATCCCCGAGAATGCCGACGTGTTCGGCTGCCGGTTCCAGGACATGAAGTACGGGACGGGGAAATACCGCGAATGCGTCTTCCATCCCCTGGCGCAGTACGCGAGTGTGGCCGAGATCGAGAAATCGTACCGCTGGCCTTCGATCGACTGGTTCGACTGTTCGACCCTGAAAGACAGGCTGAAGGGCTGGGAAACCCAGCCGGTGCAGGGCGGCGGATCGGAGCCATTCCTCACCTACGCGGACCTGCGCGGCCAGGAACAGGCGCTGATGGACCTCGTGATAAACCCCGAGATGGTGCACTACTGCCTGGACAGGCTATACACGCTGTCCTTTGATAAGAGCAGGATGCTCTACGAGACGCTCCCCGGGATGATCACGCACTCCTTCGTCGCTGAAGACATGGGCAGCCAGGAGGACTTGATCTATTCCCCCGAGCAGATCAAGGAGTTCTTCATCCCGTGGATGAAAAAGATGATCAAGCTTTCCCACGATGCCGACGTGTTTGTCTTCCACCACAGCGACGGCGCCGTTCGCAAGATCATCCCCGACATGATCAAGGCGGGCATCGATGTGCTGAACCCATTGCAGTGGCGCTGCAAGGGCATGGATCGCGAGGGGCTGAAGCGTGATTTCGGATCGAAGCTCATCTTTCACGGTGGGGTGGACAACCAGCAGACCCTTCCCTTCGGCACGGTGGCGGATGTGCGCGCCGAGGTGCTGGAAAACCTGCGCATTTTCGGCAGCGGCTACATTCTTGCTCCCTGCCACAACATCCAGGCGGTGAGCCCGGCGGAAAACGTGGTTGCCCTGTACCAGACGGTATGGGAGTACGAAAAATAAAACCCGCGCGGGTTCGCCTCCCCCCTTAGATATACTCCGGCCGCGCCGGGGCGAAGCACTCCACCACTTCGCTGTCCTCCAGCACCTCCGCGGCATGGGGCTCCCCGGAGAGGAAACACCACCCCGTTCCCGGCACCGCCTCGAAGGACTTCGATTCTCCCACCAGGAACTTCATTTTCCCGCTGATCATGTAGCCGTTCTGCACGGCGGGATGGGAGTGCATGGGGATCCGTGCCCCGCGAGTCAGGCGGAAGTGGCAGAGCATGGTCTTCTCGTCATACGCCAGCGTGGTCCGGAAAATCCCCGCGGGGGATTCAACGGTCGGTAATTCCGCGCGCCGCGCGATGGGCCGTGTGCGTTCGTGTGACATGGCCCAGCATAGCGCATCGGGGGCCGTGGTGTCCCGCGGACGGGGCGCCCCCCCCGTAGGCCGCTTGACCCTGCGCTCCCCCGTCTCTATCCTAGTCGGGCCTTTTGCCATGACACAAAACACAGACACGAACACCAATCCCGGGGGCAGCGGTTCCGACAGCGCCAACCCCCTCATCGTCCAGGGCGACCGCACCATCCTCGCGGAGGTCGCCAGCCCCCGCTACACGGAGGCGCGCGACGCCCTGGTGCGTTTCGCGGAGCTCGTGAAATCCCCCGAGCACGTGCACACCTACCGCATCACCCCGCTTTCCATCTGGAACGCATGCGCCGCCGGGGAAAAAGCAGGGGAGATCGTGGAGGCGCTGCGCTCCCTTTCGCGCTACCCGGTGCCCGATCACATCGCAACGGAGATCGAAGAGTACGCGGGCCGATTCGGCAGTCTTACCCTCACCCGCGGCGCGGCCGGGGACCGGCCCGGGGCCTCGCCCCTGGTGCTGCGCTGCCGGGACCTCGGGCTTGCAACGCTGGTGGCCGCGGATAAAAACGCGACCCGGCTCCTCGGGGAGCGGCTCTCCCCCACCGAGTTCGCCGTGGCCCCGGCGGCCCGGGGACAGCTGAAGCTCGCCCTGATACGCATCGGTTATCCTGTCGACGACCAGGCCGGCTACGCGGCGGGAGAGCCGCTCAGCATATCGCTGCGGTCGATCTACGGGACGCGCCAGCGCGCCTTTGTTCCGCGTCCCTACCAGCGGGCCGCGGCAGAGGCCTTCCACTCGGCGGGGAGCGAGCGCGGAGGATCCGGCGTCATCGTCCTTCCCTGCGGGGCGGGAAAGACCATCGTCGGCATGCTCTGCATGGACCTGCTGCAGACCTCCACCCTGGTGCTGACAACCTGCGTCACGGCGGTGCGGCAGTGGATCGCGGAACTGATAGAAAAGACCGACATCGACCCCTCGCTGATCGGGGAATACACCGGCGCGAAGAAGGAGGTGCGGCCGATCACCGTGGCCACCTACCAGATGTTGACCCACCGGGGACGTACCAAGGAGCGGACGCAGGCAGACCCGGGCATGGAGGACGCCGACGATCCCGCCGCAAGCGGCAACTATCCGCACCTCGCGCTCTTCGACACGCGTGACTGGGGCCTGATCGTCTACGACGAGGTGCACCTGCTGCCGGCGCCCGTGTTCCAGATCACCGCCTCCCTGCAGGCGCGCCGGAGGCTGGGGCTCACCGCAACGCTGGTGCGGGAGGACGGCAAGGAGGACGATGTCTTTGCCCTCATCGGGCCGAAGAAGTTCGACGTGCCGTGGAAGGAGATGGAAAAGCAGGGATGGATTGCCAAGGCGGCCTGTACGGAGATCAGGGTTGCGCTGCCGGAGCACATGCGCATGAGCTACTCCCTGGCGGACGCGCGCACCAAGTTCCGCATGGCATCGGAGAACCCGGCAAAGATCGAGCAGGTGAAGGCCATCCTCGATTCTCATCCCGGGGTGCCGGCGCTGGTCATCGGGATGTACCTCGACCAGCTGGGGGCCATCGCGCGTCCCCTCGGCCTGCCCGTCATCACCGGCTCCACCCCGCAGAAGGTGCGCGACCGGCTCTACGGGGAGTTCAAGCAGGGAAAGATCAGGATCCTCGCCGTATCCAAGGTGGCAAACTTCGCCGTCGATCTGCCTGAGGCGAGCCTCGCCATCCAGGTCTCCGGCACATTCGGCTCACGGCAGGAAGAGGCGCAGAGGCTGGGCCGCGTGCTGCGCCCCAAGGAGCTGGACAACCAGGCGTTCTTTTACTCATTGGTCTCCCGCGACACGGTGGAGCAGGAGTTCGCAATGAAGCGCCAGCTCTTCCTCTGCGAGCAGGGGTACGCCTACTCGATAAAGATGGCGGGGACCGTGCCTGCGGTAGCTGCGCCTGCGGCGGGGACCGCGGCGGCCGGCGCCGCGCCTGCCGCTCCTGCCGCGCCCGAAGGCTTCCCCGGGCCCGACACCGCAGCCTCGGCATGAAGCTTTTTCCCGCAGATTGGCTGGGGTTCCTCGACGAGCTTGCAGCCTGGGGCGAGCTCTCCATCCCCGCCCGCCGCACGTTCCTGGACGCCATCACCCCGGGGCTTTCCCTGGCCCCCGTGCACGGGGAGCCGTCGAGCTCCGAGCTTCACGATGCCGGGCTTCTCATCGAATCGGGCAGCGCGGGGCACTTCGAGGTCGACGCCCAGCACGTGCAGTTCCACCAGGTCATGAAGTCCCTCCAGAAGCACCCGCTGTTCGAGACACCGGGGCTTGCCGTGCTCTGCTCCTACATGGGGGAGCACTACACCCTGCAGGAACGCTCGCAGCTGCACGAATCCCTGGCACTCCTTCCCAATGACCTGCCGCGGATCGCGGGGTTCGTCTCCTCGGTGGAGTGGCTGCAGGAGGCCCTTGCGCGCCAGTCGCGTCCCTCGGAGGCGGCCGAGCTTGCCTCCGCCCGCGCCATGCTTTCCTTCTTCACCGAGCAGCGGGACAGGGTCCCGATGCGGGACCTGGAGGAGTATTTCCCCGGCATCCCTCGGGTGGAGCTGTGCGCCGGGGCGCGCCTGGGGCTGCAGCGCTCGGTGTTCTTCCTCGGCCTGCGGCGCACGGACCTGGAGCCTCTCATCGGGATCTGGCCGGCGGCGGCGCGCCGGCTGCGCAGGCTGTCGGTAGTGCTTGCCCCGGAACCGGTGAGCGTCACCCAGAGCTTTCGCCATCCCTTTTTAATAGAAGACATGACGACGCTCCTGATGGCCGCGCGCGTGGAGGCCATCCCCATGAGACGCGGGGACGACAAGCCGTTCGCGCGGTTCGTCGAGGAAACAGGCTCCATGCTCCTCAGCCTCCCCGAATGGCTGGAGGCGTTCACGGGCCTGTCACTGGAGGGAAGGATCGGGCTGGCGCTGCAGGCGCTGCGGGTGAGCGGCCTCCTTGCGGCGGAGGACGGCCCCCGCGGGGCGCTCCTCACCCCTTCCGCGCACAGCGGCCACTGGATGGATCTCCCTCTTGCCGAGAGGCTGAAGGCGGTGACCCGCGCGGTTGCGGCAGACCATGGAGCCTCGGCCCGGCTGTTCGACCTGATGGAGGAGGAGTGGACCTCCTCCGAGGGCGCGCGGGAGGAAATCAGGCCGTGGCTGGTGCAGGCCTTCTCATTCGTGCCGGTCTCCACGTTCATCAGGTTCGCGGATTTCGCCGAGTACCAGGCCGCCATAGGGAGCCCGCTCTCCGCGGCAGGCACCCCGGCGCAGGCCGCCGCTGCTCATCCCGAGCAGTCGCTCTCCGCGGGCGCCGCCCTGGCAACAGAGGAAGCAATAGAGGAGCTGTGGAAGTCCTTCCTGGGGATATTCCTGGGCCGCTGCCTGCTGGCCCTGGGCGGCGCGGAGGCGGGGCTCACCGCGGACGGCAGGCCCGCGTTCCGCATGAGCGAGAGCGGCCGCCGGCTGCTCGACCTTCCCCGCGAAGGCATGGGCGAGCACGATGAGCCTGCCGCGGAGGCGCAGGCGGAGCTGATCGTGCAGCCCAACTTCGAGGTCGTGTTCCTCTCCCCTTCCGCCGGCGCGGAGGCGGAGATCGGAAGGTTCAGCGAGAGGATCGGCCGCGAGGTGGGTGTGCTCTTCCGCCTTACGCGCCAGTCCCTGCAGCGGGCCGCGGCAGGCGGGCTTGACGCGCAGGCGGTGCTCGACGCGCTTGCCCGGGGATCGAAAAGCCTCCTGCCGGCGAACGTCGAGCACGAGATCCGCGGCTGGATGGCGGCGCCGGCCTCCTGAGGGGAGGGCTCCCGGGGGGGCGGCACCGCCCGCTCCCCCGCGCTCCGCGCGCGCCCCTTGCGCCCTGCGCGTCTCCCACGCCCTGGATCAGAGGTCGGTGACGCCCTTCACCGCCTCCTCGATCTTCTCCACCACCTGGGGAGTGATCTTGGGAACCAGCGCGAGCGCCTTCATGTTTTCCTTCACCTGCTCGGGACGGCTTGCCCCGGTGATGACGCTGCTGACATTCGGGTTGTGCGCGCACCAGGCAAGGGCGAGCTGCGCCAGTGTGCCTCCGAGATCTTTCGCGATGGGCTCGAGCTTCTTCACCGACTTCACCAGGGT
>JBEKVA010000251.1:0-6245 GCA_049514475.1 Spirochaetia bacterium | reverse complement strand
TCAATAACTGCCTCTACGTCGTGACATACGTCGTTTTCGGGGGGATCATTGCCATCTGGAGGTAAGGAGAACGGACAGTCTATGCCCTGGCGATGAACAGAGCCGGGCCTTCAGTCACAATCCCAACAACAGCCAAGACGGCTGTGCTCCCGCAATCGACCGAAACCCCGGTACACCATTTTGTCCGCCACGACAGGGCAGAGTGCGGTGGCCCTGGCGGCCGCAAATCCTCCCCCGGACCTCGAGGACTATATTACCAAGTCCATCGACGCTCAGTTCGTTTTACAGATCGTGAGAGAATAATGGAGACATTGGACTAATACGTATTTTGGGAAAATATCTCCATATATCATTATACTTGACTCGAATACTCAGGTATTGGCATGAAGTCAACGGACCTGCTAACATACGCCGTCCAGGCGCTTTTCGTTCTGGTCAGCCTAATAACACTAGCAGAATATTTTCGCAGGGGTGGTCGGACGCGGCTTCTTCTTGCGCTTATGCTCGGGTCGGTCGCTCTTGCGACACTCTCGGTTCCAGCGGCCAAACTGCTCGGTCTGGCGGGAGATCTGCCGGGCCGAATATCCGGAATATTCCTGCTTGCGCAGCCATTCATCCTCTTCATACTGGCGGGAGAACTGCGCCATCTTCCACGCTGGTCGATACCGGCGACCCTCATCTGGTACATGAGCTCGGCAATCCTGAGCTTCATCATCCCTCGGCCGCTGCCCCAGTCCGTCACGCTATTTGTCGTTCTCTATTTCGTGGCGGTCGAAATCTGGGCCGCGATCGTATTTCTCCAGGGATCCAGACATTCGCGTGGAGTGACACGTTGGCGGCTGGCTCTGGCATTCGCGGGCTCTGCGTCTCTTGGGCTAATCATCGTTTTCGCAGGCCTGGGGACAATTGCGCCCCGGCTAATGTCTCTTGGACAACCAGAGCTTCTGGCGGTCGCCATTCTCTGCGCCCTTGCCTACTTCTCGGCCTTCGCGACTCCGCTTTGGCTGCAGCGAATCTGGCAAGCACCTGAAATCCTGTCTTTCACCGAGAGGCTCAGTGAGGTGCCGGCGGGATTGCAGATAGACAGTATGGTGGAGCCACTGCTTCGCTCCGCGCTCCTGCTCGTCGTCAATTGCACCGGCGCAGGGTTTGCGCACTCCAGGGGCGGATCGGCGTTCGACACCCACATGATCGGGAGGGTAGAGACCGATGCCGCAGTGAGCGAAATAGCAGGGCCGGATGGGGACGCGCTGGCTCATATCATGGAGACCGGTGTACCGACGGTCGTCGATTTCAGGAAAACAGAGATGGAAATGCTGGGAACGATCGCGAAGGATCGTGGGGCCCAGACAGGGTACCTCGTTCCCCTCGCGGGGAAAGTCAGGAGGTGGGGAGTCCTCATCGTCCTGCTCAGGAATCAGCCCTTCTTTCAACAGGCAGATACGTACTTATTGACGATGATGGCGCGGAACATGGCTCATGTCCTGGAGTACGCCGAACTTCTCCTTCGGGAGCGGGACCTTGCACGAGAGCTGGAACACGCACGGGCACAGGCAGAAACAGCCAACCACGCGAAATCCGACTTCCTCGCCAACATGAGCCATGAGCTCCGTACCCCGCTGAACTCGATCATTGGCTTCTCCGAGATATTGTCCGATCTTACCCTCGGCGAGTTGAACGCGAAGCAGCAACGCTACGTCGGCAATATCCTGGGCAGCGGGCGACATTTGCTTCAACTCATCAACGACATCCTCGACCTGTCCAAGATCGAGGCGGGACGGGTCAGCCTCGAATACGTCGACCTGGACGTTGCGAATACCATCCTGGAGGTCGTGGACATCGTCAGGCCGCTTGCCGCACAGAAGGAGATCACCCTCACCGTTCAGATAGAAGAAGGTCTGCCTGCCCTGAACGCGGACCGCGCCAAGTTCCGCCAAGTCCTGTACAACCTGCTGAGCAACGCAATCAAGTTCACGCGGCCGAAGGGAACGGTAACCTTGAATAGCGGGCTCAACGGTGGGACTACCGCGGCTCAGACGGGGACCCCTTCCCTGCTTCTCGAAGTGCAGGACACCGGCATTGGCATTAAGGCGGAGGACATGGACCGGCTCTTCGGCAAGTTCGAACAGCTGGACTCCACGTACGCACGCGAGCAGCAGGGCACCGGTCTCGGACTTGCACTCACCAAGAAGATCGTCGAGATGCACGGGGGCTCCATAGGGGCGGCAAGTGAGGGCGTGGGCATGGGAAGTATCTTCAGCGTGCTGCTTCCGCTGGGTCCCGCCGCACCTTCAGCTCTGCCCGCGCAGGCCCTGGCCACGCCGGGGGAAGCGCCGGGACAGAACCTCGTGCTGGTCGTCGAGGACGATCCTCGCTCCCGCGAAATCCTTTCCCATCACATCGAACACGCCGGTTTCACCGTGGCCGCTACCGCTGATGGAAACCAGGCCCTGCAAATGGCCAAAGAGTCGAAACCGAAAGCAATTACTCTTGACATCCTCCTTCCGGAAAAGGACGGGTGGGAGGTTCTGAAACAGCTGAAAACGGATCCTGCCACCCGCGACATTCCCGTCTTCGTCATCTCCATCACGGAGGATCGGGACCTGGGGCTGTCCCTCGGGGCCAAGGAGTTTTTCTTCAAGCCTGTCGATGGGGCGAAACTCATCGGAGCGCTCGAGGCACTCGATCTTCCTCAGCAACAGAAAGGGCGCAGTCATGTGCAGAGTCCTGATCGTTGAAGACAACCCGTTGAACCTTGAGCTGGCGCGCGACCTCCTTGAGGCCGCAGGCTTCGAGGTCATCAGCGCAAAAACTGCAAAAGAGGGACTGGAGCAGATCCGGCTCCACCTTCCCGACCTCGTCCTCCTGGACATCGCCCTTCCCGACATGGATGGGCTGGAGGCGGTGCGTCGGATCAAGGCGGATCCTGTCCTTGCGGCGATCCCGGTCGTTGCGCTGAGCGCGCATGCCATGACTCGTGACCGCGATCTCGCGCTGAAAGCGGGATGTGACGGCTACATCACCAAGCCGATCGATACGCGGAAGTTTGCGCCGGAGGTTTCCTCTTACTCGACAGCACGGGCGTGCGCGTGAGTAGGCAGCCGGATATGTCCGCGCCGGCCGCGCGGGAGAAGAGGCTGATCGGAGGCCTCTCGCACAACCTGCGCTCGCCGCTGAACTCGATCATCGGGTTCGCGGAGCTGTTGCAGTCCCAGCTTGCCGATTCCCTCGGCGATAAACACCGCAGGTTCCTCCAGAACATCTCTTCATCGGCGCACGATCTGCTCTCCTTGATAGACCTTGTCGTTGACGTTGCCCTCTTGGACGATACCGGGCCAGCCCCGCGGGGAGAGCTCACACCGCTCTCAGAGATCACCAGTCGGTGCGTCCAGCTTACGCAGGAGCGCGCGCAGAAGCGCGGCGTCACAGTGAGGGCTGCACCGGCAGATACGCACCATACATCTCTGAGAAGCGATCCGATACGACTGCTGTGGGCCTTGATCCAGATTGTCGACCACGCGGTCGACCTGCTCGGATCCGAAGGAGAAGTCCGATTCGAACGCTTCAACCGCGCTGATGAAAAAACGTTCGCCGTCCGCATCGTCGCGGCTGCAGAGGAGACAAGCGCCCATGAAAGAAAGACGCCGGCGGTGGACCCCTACGACAATCGGATCGAAGAGGCCGTCGGTTTGCTCAGACAGCTGGAGGGAAATCTGGAGTACTGCAGCGGCGAAGCCGGGAGGGGCTTCATCTACACCATTACTCTCCCTGCAGATACCGGCACGCCCGGAGAGGAAGACCCTGCGTGAACGGAAGGGCGAGGATACTCATTGTAGATGATGAGGCGAGAAACCGCGAGTTTCTCGCCGAACTGGTAGAGCTTCAAGGCCATCAGGTCGAGATGGCCAACGACGGGTTCGAGGCCCTTGCAAAGGCGATTCTCGACATCGACATGGTGCTCCTGGACGTCATGATGCCAGGCCTTGATGGGTTCGAAGTTGTCCGTCGACTGCGCAAGGACCAGCGCAGCCTCGGGCTTCCCGTCATCATGGTGACCGCCTTGAGCGAAAAGGAACAAAAACTCCGAGCAGTGGAGGCGGGCGCAAATGACTTCATTACAAAGCCTGTTGACCGTCTAGAGCTCGAGGTCCGCATGCGCTCCCTCCTCCGGATGAAGAAGGCGCAGGATGAGCTCAAGGCATCGCGCGACATGCTCGAAGTGAAGGTCAACGAACGAACCGCCGAGTTGCGCAAAGCACTCTCAGAAATGGCAGAGGCGCGTCGGAAGACGTATGAGGCGCACCTGGAGACGATCGAGCGCCTGGCCGTTGCTGCTGAGTACAAGGACGAGGATACAGCCTCCCACATCCTTCGCATTGCCGGATATTCACGCCACGTAGGCCTGCTCCTTGGCATTAGCTCCTCCGATGCGGACAATCTCTATTATGGGAGCCTGATGCACGACGTCGGCAAGATCGGTATTCCGGACGCCATTCTATTGAAGCCGGCGCCTCTCAGCGCGGAAGAGCGCGCAGCAATGCAGAGGCACACCTCCATCGGCGGCGCGATACTGGGCGGCTCTGAATCGGACCTGCTGAAAGCCGGTGAGCAAATTGCACTGACCCATCACGAGTGGTGGGATGGCAGCGGGTACCCGGAGGGGCTGTCAGGGGAGAGTATTCCCCTCTGGGGGAGAATCTGCGCTATCGCAGACGTATATGACGCTTTGAGAACCAAGCGGCCCTATAAAGAGGCCATGCCGCCGGACACCGCCCTGGAGCTGCTCAAGAAAGACAGGGGACGGCACTTCGATCCCCGGCTGCTCGACCTATTCGTGGATCAGCTGGATGAAATCCTTCTCGCAGGGAATACGGGGAAAAACGGTGGGGCGAAGCGGCTGAGACTGCATGTCTGAGCTGCAGCGTAAGATCATCCCCACCACCCCTCAAAAGGAAGAGAGTTCTATCATGGAAGCTAGACAGGTTGACGCAACTGGCACCGTGCTGGTTGTCGAGGATGAAACGCGCGGGCGGCAATTGCTCAGAGAAATCCTCGAAGAGAACGGGCACAGGGTGGTTGAAGCAACAGGGGGAGATGAGGCACTACGACTGATGGCAGGCCCAGAGTATCCGGACGTAGTCCTTCTCGATATTCTCCTCCCCGACCTGGATGGCTTTCATGTATGCAGGGCGATCAAAAAGGAGCCGCGAAGCGCCCACGTCCCGATCATTATGCTCACCGCCCTCAAGGATCGCGCGTCACGCATTCGGGGGATACGTGAAGGGGCCGACGATTTCCTCACCAAGCCGATCGACGCCGAAGAGGTCGTTCTTCGGGTCCGAAATGCGGCGCGCACTAAGGCCTTGTTTGATGCCGCCCAGGAAGACTACAAGCAACTCCGCGAGCTCGAACAGATGCGAGATAGGCTCGCGCACATGATTGTGCACGACATGAACCAGCCACTAACGGCATTGGGCGGGTACCTGGAATACCTCCGAATCACTCTCAAGCCGGGGGAGTCAGGTCACATCCTGAATGCCATGAACAACATTACGCGCAAGCTTGGGACGATGGTGCAGACAATCCTGGAAATCCAGAAGATGGAAGAAGGAAGAGTGCAGCTCAGCCTTCAACCAGCCGATGTCCCGCATATCGTTGAGACAACCATAGATCGCATGTATCTCGATGCATTTCAGCACTGCCCACTGGAAAAAAGCTTCCCCCCGGGCGGCATAAACGCGATCTGCGATCCCGACGTCATACAGCGTGTCATCATGAATCTCCTGGACAATGCATTCAAATACACCCCAGTGGACGGAAGGGTTGCGGTTCGTATCGAGCGCCAATCGGCGGACGTACGCGTGGAGGTATCCGACAACGGACCGGGCATCCCAGCTGAGTTCCACGACAGGATCTTCCAGAAGTTCGGCTTTCTGAACGTCCCCACTCACACTCACCGGCAGTCAACGGGGCTAGGACTTGCGTTCTGCAAGCTTGCCATTGAAGCTCATCGTGGAAAGATAGGCTTCATCAGCCAGGCCGGTGCGGGAACCACATTCTGGTTCGCCATTCCAGGGGTGAACTGACACATCAGTAGCATGCGAGTTGTCTTCCGCAATAAGAGGATCCTCTGCTTCTCTGGGCCTCTGGAACAAACGGCAACAATCTCCCCCGCGTCATTGAGTTCGACTTTCTGCACATTGACCTGGATGCCAAGCACGATGGTTGAAAACGGGAGGCGGAGA
>JBEKVA010000250.1:0-6252 GCA_049514475.1 Spirochaetia bacterium | reverse complement strand
TCCGTAATGTAGGCCAGATGCTCCATCGCCTGGCCCCGGGCCGGTTCGGGCCCGCTGACGTGGATCCAGGAAAGCTTCATTTGGGGCAACGCGAGAATCTTGGAAAAGCCGCTCAGCACGAATGTCAGCGCCTCCTCGTGTCCTGCCGCGCTGCGCGCCGAGCCCGCTTCCGCCGCGCCCGCTTCCATCACTCCCCTGCCAGCGCCGGGATAATCCGAGAAAACCTCGTCGACGAGCAGGGCAAGGCCGAAATCACGGCACAGGGTGCTGATCTCGACACGCTCGCTCTCCTTCAGGTACGACCCGGTGGGATTGTTCGGACTGACGACGGCAATTGCCGCCGTGCGGGTGCTGATGGTCGCGCGAAGCCGCTCCATGTCGATCCACCAGCCGCGCGACTCGTCGTAGAGCATGTGGTAAGGGACAACGCGGATCGCCTCCAGCCGGGTGATGACCTCCAGCAGGGGGTAGCCTGGCACCGGCACGAGCACTTCACCGCCCGGGTCGGCCAGGAGCTTGAACAGGTGAGCATAGGCCTCGCTGGTACTGGAGGTGAGAAAGAGGGAGTCGGGATTCACCGCCAGGCCCCTCTGCCGGTAGTACCCGGCAACCGCCTCCCGCGCGGAGAGAAGACCCTGCGGATGAGGCTCGTAGAGGAACACGTCAGGCCGGGAGAATGCGCGTGTGATTGCCCGCTCGTCGTAGAGAAAGCCGCAGCGCGTGGGATTGGATTCCGTCAGGTCGAGAACCTGTATCCCTCGTGCCTTCTGCTCCTCGAGGGCCTTCGACAGGCGGTTGCTCCTCTGGTCTGCGGGAACCCGGCGCGAGAACATGCGACACCCGTTTCAGGAGTAGCACAAACACGGTCCGACGAAAAGGGCCGCGGGACCAGGGCACGTATCAGTGGTGTCCGCCAGGACGCGGATTTGCTACATTGTGCCGGCAGGGAACAGAAGAACGTGGATAAGCTCAAAGCTTATGTCGAGCTGACAAAGCCAAGGATAACGCTCCTGCTCCTTGCAGTGGCAATGGCCTCCTTTTACGTCGCCTCCCCTGGAGCGGTAAACTGGCCGCGGCTGGCGGTGCTGACGGTTGCCACTGCTCTCCTGGCCGGGGGCGTCTTTGCCCTGAACGCCTACATGGAGCGCAGCAGCGATCTCCTCATGCGGCGGACCGAGAACCGCCCTCTGCCCAGCAGGCGCCTGCCCCCGCGCAACGTCCTGATCTTCGGCGCCGTCCTCACCGCGTCCGCGGTGCTCCTGCACTCGCTGCTTCTCGGCTGGGTCACGGGGACACTCGCTTTCCTCGTTTTCGTGAGCTACGACCTTGTGTACACGCCGCTGAAACGGCGCACCGAGCTGCACACGGCCCTCGGGGCCATCTCGGGGGCCATCCCTCCGCTCCTCGGCTGGGCTGCCGCGCGGGGAAGCCTTGATGCGAACGCCTGGATCCTGTTCGCCATCCTGTACCTGTGGCAGTTCCCCCATTTCATCGCCATCGAGGTGATGTACAAGGACGACTACGCGCGCGCCGGCATACGGATCATCCCCGCCCTCGAGCCGCAGGGGAACGCCGCGGCCGCCACGATCATCTCTGCCGTCTGCCTTCTGCTCATCGCGGGAGCCGTACCCTCCCTCACCGGGCTAGCCGGGAAGATCTACCTGGTCGGCGGCCTTCTTGTCGGGGTTGGATTCCTGGCTGCGGGGGTTTTCTTCGCCGCTAACAAGACGCGCAAGAGGGCGCGCTTCGTGCTGCTCGCATCCGTGGCATACCTTCCGCTGGTGTTCGTCCTGATGGTAGCTGACGCGGCGCGCTAGAAGGAATAGGGAGCGCGCCGGGGCGCGCTAGAAGGAACAGGGAGCGCGCCGGGGCGCGCTAGAAGGAATAGGGAGCGCGCCGGGGCGCGCTAGAAGGAATAGGGAGCGCGCCGGGGCGCGCTAGAAGGAACAGGGAGCGCGCCGGGGCGCGCCAGTGTGCCGGTCGCTCCCGCGGCGTGAGCTCAGTCCCGGCTCAGTGCTTCTCCTTGTAGATCTTGGTGAAGGTCTGGCCCATGTCGCGGTATTTCTCGTTCGTCTCCGCGGCGGCTTCAGGGGGAAACTTGCCGGTGAAGTACTCGTGCACGTACTCGATGCGCGCCAGGAGGTTGTCGCTGACCGTCCGGGCCAGCTTCACGCGGTCGGGATGGAAGCGGAGGCAGCCCTTGCAGAGATCCAGGAGCATCTTCTTTCCCACCTTGAGAAACCCGTCGAAGCGCATGTTGAAAAACTTCATGTCGTAGCCGAGAAAATGCTCGACCTTCAGCGGGGTGAGGTAACGCGTCTTCTCGATCCTCGCCCAGCCGAAGCTCTTCGGGTTGCCGGTGATCTTTTGCCCGGGGTGCAGCAGGTCGACATTGGAGAAGTCGATGGCGATGATTATCTGGTCACCGCGCGAGTTGTAACGGATCAGGTAGTTGTTCGGGTTCCTGTCCTCGTCGCAGTAGATCCACCGGTTGACGAGGTCCAGCAGGAGCTGTTCCTTCAGCTGGGCGATGTCGGTGTAGTTTGCGCCGGTGAGCTGCTCGGCCTTGTTGATGATGCGCGTGGCTTTGTACAGCTTTCCATCGATGCGGGTGACCACCGCGGGGGCCGAAATGGTGCGCGTGAAGAAGTCCAGGAAGAAGCAGATGGCCCCCATGGCGGGTCCCAGCGCGTCCTGCTCCCCGATCTGTTTCACGATCCAGTGCGCCCCCGTGTCGGCGCGCTCCACGGCGCCCACGTAGTCGCGCACCTCCGCGAAAAAGGGGACTTTCATCGACATGTCGATGACCAGGAAATCGTCGACCATGAGCATGGCGCACATCTCAGAGTAGCTGCGATCGGCGCTCAGCAGGCGGACCAGCTCGGCGTCGTGCAGGAATCCCGTCAGGTCGGTGTAATTGGGGTGGGGCATCTGGGTCTCTCCGCTCCTCTCAGCGATAGTCGTCCAGGACGAAGCGGCGCTCTTTCAGCTCCAGGTCCGCGTACTTGACCGTGTAGGCGAATGAGCCACGGATGGAAATGTAGGGGCATTTCGTCTCCAGCGTAGCATACAGGATGACGTGGTCGTGGCAGCCCAGCGCGTCGATCCAGATGGAGTCCGTGTCGCCCCACTTCCACATGGGGTTGTGCCCCACGAAGACCGGGATCCCCTGGGGACAGCCCAGGAGGCGCCGCATCTCGTCCAGGTCCTCGGGGCCGTACTCTTTCATGCTCGGCGTGGAGCGGGTTTCGTTCAGACGGTTCCACGTGAGCTGCCAGAGCAGGTTCTGGAAATGGCGCACGTTGATCAGCTCCGTCCTGGTGATGCCCCCGCGCGCCGGCCCGGCATGCACGGCGAGAAAGCTCTTGTGCATGACGAACAGCGGAAGGGCGTCGAAGAAGTCCTGCATCACCGCCACGTACTTCTTCCCCCGTGCCTTCAGCAGGGCGTCGCGGTACAGCAGGCCCTGCTGGATGCCGAGCTTGGAGAGCTCGGGGGCGAAGGAATCGTGGTTGCCCAGGATGTAGAGCACGTTCGAGGGATACTCGTTGATCAGGCCGATGATGATGTCCATGATCTCGATCGAGGACTCCATCTCGAAGACGAACCCGCTCCTGTCGTTGTGCACGGCATCACCGAGGAACAGCAGCACCGCCTTGTTCGTTCTCAGTTTCTCAGTGATCTTCTCGTCCTTGAGAATGGCCCGCAGGTTGCGCACCTGGCCGTGGAGGTCCCCGACGATGATGAACTCCCGCTTCTCGGTCTTCGGAAACTCGATGAGCCCGCCGGGCAGACCATCGGAAGACCGGGGCCGCAGCGCCGGGTCGATGGCAAGGATGTTTCTGACCGCTTCCTGCAGCGGCTTCAGGATGTCCGCTGCGGTACTCCGCGGATTTGTCGCTGCGGTACTCCGCGGATTTGTCGCTGCGGTACTCCGCGGATTTGTCGCTGCGGCTTTCTGCGGTTTCTTCTCCGCGGGTTTCCGCGGACCTGGGCGTCCAGCCGCGCGCGGCCTGGCAGTCCTCACGGGATGCTCCTGCAATGGGATTTCGAACTCATCAGGGCGTGTCATTATCAACGCGGAGAATCGCCGTGTCAATGACGGAAGTTGCCTGCCGCGGGTCTTCCTCGATAGATTCGCTGCATGACGATCGACATGGAGACCCTCCGCGGCTGGCTGGAGAGCGGCAGGGAAGTGACCATCCTCGACGTAAGGCCGGCGGCAGAACGCGCCGAATGGAAGATCCCCGGGAGCCTCCACGTCGACGCCTATGACGCGCTGCGCGCGCACGACCCCGGCGCGCTTTCCGCCGTGCATCTCCCCCTTGGCACGCCGGTGGTAACCGTTTGCGCCGCCGGCAGAACGAGTCTCCTTGCCGCGGAGGTGCTCCGCTCCCGCGGCTACACGGTCTACTCCCTGCAGGGGGGGATGAAGGGATGGAGCGGCGCGTGGAACACGGCGGAGGTGCCCGTGTCCCTGCGGGGAGTCAGGATCATCCAGGTACGCAGGACCGGCAAGGGGTGCCTTTCCTATCTCATCGCCGCCGGCGGAGTGGCGACCGTCATCGACGCATCGGTGGGGATCGGGGTTTACACCCAAATAGCCGACGGGCTTGGGTGCAGGATCGCCCGCATCGTGGAGACCCACGTTCACGCCGACCACCTGTCACGCGCACGTGAGCTGGCACGGACGGCCGGCGCCGCGTTGATGGTGCCGGATCAGCGGCGGCTCTCCTTCCCGCACATTCCCGTGACCGACAATGACGAGATACCGATCGGGGCCGACGTGCCCCTGAGCGCGCTGCGCACTCCCGGTCACACCGGGGAGAGCACTTGCTACTCCCTGGGGGGAGAGCTCCTGTTTACCGGCGATACCCTCTTCCTCGACAGCATCGGCCGTCCCGACCTGGAGGCAGGCGCGGCAGAGGCCAAGACGAGGGCCCGCATGGCGTACGCCTCCCTGCGCCGGATCCTTTCCCTGCCGGCAGGCACTATCATTCTGCCGGGCCACTCCTCGGCGCCTGTACCGTTCGATCAGCGACCCCTGCTCGCCCCGCTCGGAGAGGTGCAGGCGCGCACCGCACTGCTCCGCGCGTCCGAGGAAAGCTTCGTTGCCGAGGTCGTGGCGCGCATTCCTCCCCTGCCCCCCAACGTCGCGCGCATCCTGGCAAGCAATGAGAGCGGGCTCACCCCTGAGGGCAGCCCCGAGGAGCTGGAGGCAGGCGCCAACCGCTGCGCCATAGCATAGGCTCGCGGCGTCGCGCCGGCTCTTTCGCGCATCCGATGCCGTACACGGGCACGGCCCCCGGCCCCAGGGAATGGGGCATTACAGCCCGAGGCGCTTCATGCCCGTTTCATCGTAGCGGGTGCCCGCAACCTCCTGCGGCGGCACGAGGGAAGCCAGTGCCTCGGCATCCGTCTTGGAGAGCTTGATTTCCGCTGCCGCGATGTTGTCCTTCAAAAATGCCTCATGCCGCGTGCCCGGGATGGGGATCACATCCTCGCCGCGCGAGAGGACCCATGCGAGGGCCAACTGCGCCGCGGTGCACCCCTTCTTCCTGGCCATCTCTTCAACGCGCTCGACGAGGCGGCGGTTCTTCTCGAAGTTGCCGCCTGACATCCGGGGATTCACCGAGCGGAAATCACGCGCGGCGAACTGGCCCGGGTTCTTGAAGGCCCCGGTGAGAAACCCACGCCCGAGGGGAGCGTATGCCACGAAGCTGATCCCCAGCTCCCGGCAGGTGTCGAGGATTGCCCCCTCGGCATCCCGGGTCCACAGAGAGTACTCGGTCTGCAGCGCGGTGATGGGATGCACCGCGTGCGCCCGGCGGATGGTCTTTGCGCCTGCCTCTGACAGGCCCAGGAACCTCACCTTGCCCGCCTTCACCAGGTCAGCCATGGCGCCGACGGTGTCCTCGATGGGAACCTCGGGATCAACCCGGTGCTGATAGTAGAGGTCGATGTGGTCGATGCCAAGGCGTTTCAGGCTCATGTCGCAGGCCGCCTTCACGTACTCGGGCTTGCCGCACACCCCGATGTAGGCGCCGTCGATGCGCCGCATGTTGGCGAACTTGGTCGCCACAATCAGCTTGTCGCGGAGGCCGCCGCGCAGCGCCTGGGCGAGGAGCATTTCGTTGTGGCCCACGCCGTACATGTCGGCCGTATCCAGGAAGGTGATCCCCAGCTCAGCGGCCCTGCGGATGAGGGCAACGGAGGCGACATCATCCGAAGGGCCATAATACTCGGACATGC
>JBEKVA010000249.1:0-6262 GCA_049514475.1 Spirochaetia bacterium | reverse complement strand
AGATCGCATGGGCGCTCGCGATACCCAGGCTCGCGGCATCGGGGAGAAGGGGGATGCGGATCCTCGCCTCATCGCGTACAACGAGGAGATTTGTTCCCTGGAAGAGGAACCAGTGTGATGCCGAGAAGGAATCGGGTGGCTCTTCATTTCCCGGGGCAAAGGCGTCAAACGAAAGGTGGTGCACAAAAGGGAAGGTATCAGGATCGTCATTCTTTGAAAAGTGTATCAGGATGGACCATATTGATACATAAAGAGATACTATGAGCCAATTTGATACATATATTCATATAACTCGATATCTAGATAGATATCGCCATTCAACACAACTCATTACTCTATAATGAAATATACTAATTGCTCAATCTTGGCACGGTTTGTGCTTTATTACTGGCGTGAACATCGAAATCAATAGGAGGTGCGATATGAATCTGATTCGTTACAATCCCAACGGCCTGGACCTGCTGGACAATGTTTCCCGCTGGTTCGACGACGTCCTTGAGCCGACCTTCTCAAGCACCACGCTTCCCGCGGTGGATGTGAGGGAGACGGAAGAGGCATACCTCATGGAGGTCGAGCTTCCCGGGCTCAGTGAAAAGGATGTCGAGGTCAAGCTGGACAACACCCTTCTGACCATCTCTTCCAGGAAGGAAGAGAAGAAGGAGGAAAAGAAGAACGGCTATGTCATGCGCGAGCGCAGGTCATCCAGCTTCAGCCGCAGCTTCGTCCTTCCCGAGGGCGTCGATCGCGAGAAGATCGATGCCGAGTTCAAAAACGGGGTGCTGAACCTGACCTTCCCGAAGGTGCCGGCGGCAAAGCCGAAGACCATCGAGGTCAAGCCCAGCGAAAAGTAAGCTCTCCCTCCGTGTTCCTGGAAAGGCCCTCCGCGAGGGCCTTTCGTTTCTCTTTCACGATTTCACGATGGCCCGGTAACGCATATAGGCGGCCTCCCAGGTATCGCGGTCCTTCGGTGTGAACTCCCGAATGGGAAACGCCGAGCGGATCATCGACTTGGCGTCGGCCAGGCTGCCGATGATCCCGAGGGCCATCGCCTGCACCATCGCATTGCCCACCGCGGTTGCCTCCTCGGGTCCCGCGACCACCCGCAGGCCGCACGCGTTGGCGGTGAGCTGGTTGAGAAACGCGTTGCGCGAGCCGCCCCCCACGATGTGCACCACCGTGTTCGGCTTGCCGCTCACCGCGGCGATCTGCTCCGCCACCACGCGGTACTTCAGCGCGAGGCTCTCGTAGACCGAGCGCAGCAGGGTGCCCCTGTCCGAGGTCGGCTGCTGGCCGGTGCGCCGGCAGTACTCCGCGATTGCCGCCTCCATGTTCGGGGGGTTGAAGAAGCCCGGGTCATCAGGGTCGAGGAAAGCAGCGAACGGGGCGCCCTGTTCGGTGAGCCGGTTCATCTCCTCCCATTCCATCTCCCGGCCGTCGCGCGCGCGCCACACGCGGCGCAGCTCCTGCACCAGCCAGGTGCCCATGCAGTTCTTCAGCAGCCGGATATTGCCGATGCCCCCCTCGTTGCTCACATTGGCGGCCATCGCCTCGGCGCTGGTGATCGGCTTCCTCACCAGCTTCCCGATCAGCGACCAGGTGCCCGAGCTGATGACGAGCGCATGCGACGCGTTGCCCACCGGTGCTGCCGCGTACGCGCTTGCCGTGTCGTGCGATCCCACGGCGACGATCTTCGCGGCACCGATGCCGAGTGAGGCGGCAAGCCCGGCGCGCATCTCTCCGACCACGGTGCCCGGCGCCACGATGGGCGGCATGATCCGGGCGGGAACGCCCAGCGCACGCAGGATCTCCCTGCTCCATTTCTTCTTGCGCGCATCCATGACCTGGGTGACGCTGGCCCAGGAGGAGTCCACCGCGGTCACCCCGCCCAGGTAGAAATTGAACAGCGTCGGCGCGGGCAGATAGCGGACGCCCGGGCGCAGCAGCGAGGCGCGGTTCTGCGCCAGCCACAGGAGCTGGTTGGAGACGTTGAAGGGCTGGAAGTGGATGCCGGAGATCTCGTAGATGCGCCCGGCCTCGATGCGCGCCTTCACCTGGTCGATCATGCCGTCCAGGCGGTGATCGCGGTAGCAGTACATGGGACCGAGTGTCACCCCGTCCTCGGTGGCCAGCACGCCGTCAGTGCCCCAGGTGTCTACTCCCACGGCGTCCAGCACTGAGCCGATCTCACGGCGGTAGGCGCGCAGCCCCTCGATGACCTGGCTGTAGATGTACAGGTCGTCCCAGTAGGAGCGCTCCTCGACGCGGCCGCTGCGGTCGGCAATGTGCACCACGGCCGCCTCGTGGCTGAAACGGTGGATTTCCCGGAGAGTGAAGCTCCCCTCGTTGAAAAGGCCGGCAAAGCACTTGCCTCCCGATGCCCCCAGATCGATCGCCGCGATGCTCGCCGTAGTACGCATTGCTCCTCCTTCGCCCCTGAAAACGGTATCACCGTCCGTGCGGGGCGGCAAGCCGAATCGCGGCGGCCGGGCTGGCGGCGCCGCGGCGGCGGATTCGCGCCGCAGTATTCTGCGGATTTTGGCGCCGCGGCATTGCCTTGACCCGCTTACCGGCAGCCGCTACTTTCACCTTGGCCCCCCAATGCGTCCCATTTTTAACCGCCTGGCGGAAACCTTCAGCTCCACCTGGAGGCTCCTGACAGATACCACGAACTTCCTCAGCCGCATCGGCATGCTGGAGAAGTACGAGACGGAGCTCAGGGAGTGGCGGTCCCGGCTCTCCCGCGGACGCAACAACCCGCAGATCGTGCGCCAGGTGCGCGAGGACATCGTCGCGGTGCGCCGTTTCCTGCGCGAGCAGGGCCACGACCTCCGCCTCGGCTCGAAGGACATCGCCATCGAGGGGTTCAGAAACGACGACTCCATGGGGGAAGGCTTCAGACGGGTCGTGCTGGGCACGGCGGATGACGAAATATACTGGCTGGCGGGAGACGCGAACCACATCGAGCTCTCGGAGATGCTGGAGCAGCAGTGCCGAGGCAAGCGCAACTGCAAGCCCTATGCGCTGCACTGCCTGTGGTACCGCTGGAGGAATAACGTGCTCGTGCTCTCCGGGGCGGCCTCGGAGACGGCGGAGATGTTCGAGGAGTTCCGCGTCTACTTTGCGAACAATCGCGAGATGCTGCTGCGAAAGCTCGCGCGCCTCTGAGGAGCAGGGCCCGGAGCTTCCCGCCGTCCGTTACGGGGTCGTCGCGAGCGCCTGCTCCACCGCGTGACGCTCGAGGGCGAGTGTGATCAGCCGGTCGACGAGCTGGCGCGGGGATATGCCGCTGGCCTCCCACAGCTTCGGGTACATGCTGATGCGGGTGAAGCCAGGGATGGTGTTGATCTCGTTTACGAGCACCTCTCCCGTATCGCGCAGGAACATGTCAACGCGGGCCATGCCTTCGCAGCAGAGCACCGTGTAGGTCTTCACGGCAAGGGAGCGCACCCTCTCCGTTGTCGGCCCGTCGAGCTTCGCGGGAATGCAGAGCTCTGCGCCCTTCTCATCGAGATACTTCGCCTCGTAGTCGTAGAAGGCGTGTCCGCCGCCGGTGACGATCTCCCCCGGTACGGAGGCCGTGGGATTCTCGTTGCCCAGCACCGAGCACTCGATTTCACGGCCAACGATGCATTCCTCGACGACCACCTTGCTGTCGTAACGCAGGGCAACCGCGATGGCCTTCGTAAACTCATCAGCGGTCCCCGCCCTGCTGATGCCCACCGATGAGCCGAGATTGGCGGGCTTCACGAAAACGGGGCTTCCCAGTTGGGAGACGACATCGGCGAACACCGGAGGCTTGCCGCCGCGCACGACCAGCAGGAACCGGGCATTCGGCACGCCCGCATCGCGGAGCAGCCTTTTCATCACGTCCTTGTCCATGCCGACTGCTGAACCGAGGATGCCGGCGCCCACGCAGGGAATGTTGGCAAGACGGCAGAGGCCCTGCACCGACCCGTCCTCGCCGTAGGGGCCGTGGAGAACGGGAAAGATCACGTCGAGCTTTGCCAGCTCCATGTTCTTCGAAAGATCGAGCAGCCGGCTCCCCTCGCCCCGTGCCACCAGCGCCACCTCGCGGGGACCGTTGGCCACCAGACCGGGAAGGGGACGGGCGGCGTCAAAGAGAACGCGCGTCTGCTCGTCCAGCCGCCACCGACCCTCCCTGTCGATGCCGATCAGGAACGGCTCGTATTTCTCGCGGTCGAGGGCCTCCAGGACGTTGCGCGCCGACTGCAGGGAGACCTCGTGCTCGGCAGAGCGGCCTCCAAACACGACTCCCACACGGATCTTCTTCATAGGTGGCGCGATGGTAGCGCTATTTCTTCTTTTTGTCCCACTCCATGACCTTGGGCATGATCATCGTGTCGTAATATTTGCGCGTGATCGGGTAGAAGGAAAGAACCACGACACCGACGATGAAGAACACCGCCGCCACCGGCCCGACGAGGAGCTGGATGCCCAGCTTCGCGTGCTCGGTCTGCGGCACGTTGGCCACGTAGCCGAAGGCTGCCAGGATCGCGCCATTGATGAAATTGGCCAGGGCGACGCCCACCTTGTTCATGAAGTTCCACACCCCGTAGAACGCGCCTTCCCGCCGCACCCCGTTGTTCGCGTAGTCCAGCTCCACCGCATCGGGAATGATGGCGAGAGGCATCACGTAATTGGTGGAGAAACCGATGCCGCCGATGCCCATTACGAGATAGAAGAAGCCTATGCCCAGCTGCCTGCCGAACAGGAAGATCACCAGCACGGCAACCGCAACGAGGGCCATGCCCAGGTTGTAGGACCATTTCTTGCCGATCTTCCGCGACACCATTGTCCACACGGGTATGAAAACGAGCGCCGGGGCGAGCATGCAGATGAGGGCAAGGGTGAATGCGCCGTCCGACTGCGGGGACTTCACCCCGTTGAAGTAGATGTAGCGGAAGTAGTAGATGAGCGCGCCCTGGACAACGCTGGTGCCGGCGATGTGCAGGGCATAGGTGGCCAGTGCCATGACGAAGGGGCGGTTCTTGAAGGCTGCCGCGTAGGTCTTGAAGAAGCCCTCCTGCTCCTTTGCCTCCGCGAGGGCGCGCTTGGGCTCTTTCACCGTGAAGATGGTGATCATGGCGGTAATGAGCATCACGGCACCCATGATGCCTGACATGGCGGTCCAGCCGGTGTCCTGGGAGGGGAATGCGCCGGCAATCTTCAGCACGAGGCCCGCGCCGATGAACGTGCCCACCACGGCAAAGCTCATGCGGAAGGCATTCAGGGTGGTGCGCTCGTCGAAATCATGCGTCAACTCGGGGGTGAGGGACCCGTAGGGAATGTTCACCATCGTGTAGGCCGTGGTGAGCAGGCAGTAGGCGATCGCCATGTAGATGAAAAGCCAGAGCTGGCTCTCGATGTGAGGGTTGGTGTACTGGAGGATCATCGTGAAGAAAAGGAAGATGGCTCCCCAGAACATCCACGGCCGCCGACGACCCCAGCGGCTCTTCGTCCTGTCAGAGAGGAAGCCGACGGTGGGATCCGTGATCGCGTCACAGACTTTGCCGATGAGCATCGCGGTGCCGGCCAGGCCGGCGCCCAGCTTTGCCACGTCGGTCATGAAGTTCAGGAGGTAAAATCCCATGATGGTAAAGAACAGGTTGCCCCCGAGGTCGCACACCCCGAAGCCCAGCCTCGTCCCGAGGCTCAATTTCTTCCCTTCCATCATTGGTCCTCCTTTTCCGGCGGAAAGTATGGAGGCGGTCCGGCCGGTTGTCAACGAAAAATCGGTCCCGGCTGGAGATTGGGTGCGCGTGCCGATATAATTGTAGACTCGGCGCCGCGCGGCGCCCGCTTGAAATGCAGGCACCCCGCGGGGACGTGGGGAAAGGAGCAGGGGAGATGAAATTCGATTCCATATCGACGAGCGCGGTGATACCCGCCGAGCCGAAGGCCGTCTACACGGCGTGGATGAGCAGCAAGGGGCACAGCGAGATGACCGGCAGCGGGGCAACCGTAAGCGCACGCGCCGGGGGCGCCTTCAGCGCATGGGACGGGTACATCTCGGGAAAGACCCTGGAGCTGAAATCTCCCTCCCGCATCCTGCAGGCGTGGCGCACCACGGAGTTCGCCGCGGAGGACCCCGACTCAATGCTCGAGGTTCTCCTGGAGGAAGCGAAGGGGGGCACGAAGGTAACCCTGAAGCACACCAACATTCCCGCGGGCCACGGCGCTGAATACAAGAAGGGCTGGATCGATTTCTACTTCAAGCCGATGAAGGAATACTTCTCAAAAA
>JBEKVA010000248.1:0-8176 GCA_049514475.1 Spirochaetia bacterium | reverse complement strand
TGACGGATCCGCCCCTCGTGACGAGGCAGACCGATTCTCCCGCGTCGCCTCCCAGGAGAAGAGAGTTGGCCAGCAGCGCAGTGGCATCTTCCACGCGCATCAGGGAAACGTACTCGGGAGCATCGTTTCCCCTGATCGTGCATCGTGAGACAACCAGGTCGCCCCCATGGGCATTGATCCCCACGGCGCTGGCCTTTCCAGAGACGAAAATCCTGCACCGTGAAAGGGATACCGTCGAGTCTTCAGCGCGCACCGCGGCGGGAGACCGCGCCAGAGGAACTGCCTGTATGTCGCAGTTGTCGGCGGACAGGTCACATGCCTTCAGGTCCAAGGCTGCCGCTTCCAGGGAGCCCCCGCCGGATTGCACGGAGCTTCCGCTGAGAGCGATCTGCGAGCCTGCCGCACGGATGCCGCGCGTCTTCTCCCCCGCGCCGGCAGCAATGTGCGTTCCCCTGATGGTGGCAGAGCGCACTCCCGCCATGTCGACGGCCGAGAAATCGACCGCCCCCTCTCCCCCGGTGATCTCAGAGCCTGAGACGGAGAGCGTCCCACCTGAAGCCTGCAGCAGCGCTCCGCGTCGAACACCGGAGGAACGCAGCGTGGATCGCAAAAGAGTGAGATTTCCCCCGCGAAGGAGCAGCCCCCGTGCCGTGTCGGCATCCGCGAGTGACAGTGTTGCCTGCTCAAGGGACAGCTCTCCCCCGTCCTGCGAGATGAGGCTTTGAAGAGCGCCCGTCGAATCGCGAAGTTCCACGCCCCTGATGGCAACCGTGCCCCGCGCCACAGAGAGAAGGCTCGTTCCTGATCGCCACGGAGCCGCCGCGCTGATTACCGACCAGCGTTCCAGCCCGAGGGGCAGCCATGTTTCAGGATCGAGACCGCCTATAATTGCGACATCCGCGGCAATGACGATCTGCGCGCTTTCCGTGTAGGAGCCCGCCGCAATGAACACTGTCTTTCGCGAGCTTTCAGAGGCGATCAGCAGGGCGCGGGAGAGGCTTCGCACCGGTGCCCCCCGTACCCCGTTGGCGTAGTCGTTTCCCGTCGGGGAGGCGTAGACGATCTTCTGATCTATGGTGACGTTCCACGCCCGCGTTTCCCTGCTGCGATTCCCCGCCGCATCTACCGTATAAGCGAGAACGTGGTAGCTCACCGCCTGGCCTGACTTTGCCTCCAGCGCGAGGGGCCCGGTGTAGCGATTGGAATCAGTCTGCGCGGGCAGGATCCCTTCAGCGCCGGTGGAGAGGCTGTAATAGATCGTGCCCTCGGCGCTGAGCAGCGTGACCGTCCTCCCGTCCTGGTAGTAGCCCCCGTCCTCTATGCCGGTGACCAGGGGCGGATCCGGAGGCGTCCTGTCGATCGTGAACGCCATGCGGACCTCTTCCGAGGGAAGCATCGCGCCGGTGTCATCGAATGTCCGCGCGGCGACACGCACCTCCAGGGTTTCTCCGTCGGTGGCATCGATGGGGAGCGCACCGCTTGCCATTGGAGATAACGGGGTCACGGCAGGGGGAAACTTTCCGTCAGTTGAGATCTCGTAATGGACCTGGCCTGCAGTCGCCTGCACTCTCATCTGCATCTTGCCCGGGTAGACCCCGCCATCACGCGGGCCCAGGATGACAGGCGGCGGAGCCTGGCGGCCAATGGCTTTCTGGAATGCCACTGGAAGCCCGCGGGTCCCCGCCGCGTTTTCCACCACGGCTTCTCCGCTGATCATGCTTCCTGCGGGACCGGCCACGAGCACGGATACGGGGCCCGTGTACTGAACGAAATCCCCTTCCGTCGAGCCCTTCAGGCGGTAGAGGAGCCGGCCGGTTTCGAGCGTGTCCCACGCAATATAGGCCACTGTCGGATTTTCCGGTGCGAAAATGATCCTCGGCTCCGGCGGGGCCGCAGGGGTCGTCCTGTCCACCGAGAAGGCGGTAGCTGACAACGGCCCCGGACCGCCCCTGCAGGAGCAGGGGAGAGGAATACACAGGGGACTTCTCGGTCGGCAGGGCGGGCATGCTGCCGTCGTCGGTCAAGGAGTAATGGATCACTCCCTCGGGAGCCTTCAGCACCAGCGTCACCGGCTTCGCGGACAGTCCTTTCTCCGGGATGCCGCTCACCAGCGGATCATCAGGCAGCTCCCTGTCCAGGGTGAAGTGATAGCGCCGGTCGAATATGGACCTGTTGCCGGCTCCATCCCGCGTTGCAATGCGGACGGTCACGTCTTTGCGCGCCCCTTCATCGACATCGAAGTCGAGCGGCCCCTCGAGAAGCGCACCCTTCAGTACGGGGTCCTCGGGATCCGTGCCGTCGATGGAGACGCTGTAGTAGAGGCGGACGTCGCCGGGCACCTGGGCCGGTGAGATCCTGACCGG
Source organism: Spirochaetia bacterium (assembly GCA_049514475.1). GTDB lineage: Bacteria > Spirochaetota > Spirochaetia > SZUA-6 > Fen-1364 > Fen-1364. The sequence goes on along the minus strand of JBEKVA010000248.1, from coordinate 5,813 downwards.
CCGGGAATAGCGGCCGCCGCTGGTAATGCCGTCAAGAGCAGGAACATCGGGATTCTTCAGGTCAATGAAAAAGGCAATTTCCCGTCTTTCCCCGAGACGGCGCCCGTTGCGTGAAATCGCCAGCAGCTTGACTCTGAAAGGCGTCAGCCCCCCCTCGTCGCCTATGAAAGCGGTTTCGTTGGTCAAGCGGGGCGAATGCGCGTCCGGGTCCGGGGGCGCCGAGCCGTCCCTGCTCACCGTGTAGAGCACTTTCACCGAACCATCCCCGAGCACCGGCGAGACGCGCCTCGAGCTGTAGCGGCCTCCGTCCGCAATTCCGCTCACGGCAGGCAGCCGTGGTTCTCGCAGGTCCAGGACGTAGAGGAAGGGTCCGTAGCTTTCCGTCACATTGCCGTTGCCGTCGGCCGCGGCAATCTTCAGCCGATAGGTCATAACGCCGCCCTCTATTCCCGGCAGGGAAATGGACGCCTCGGAGCCTGCTTCCCCCGGCGTTGGATCGCGCGGCGTCGTCCCGTCGGATGTCAGCGTGTAGAAAAAAGTGCCCGTCGAGCTCACGGCAACGGTGAGGGGCATGTCGAATGGCCCATCCGAGGCAGGCGGTGAAAGCAGCGGCTGATGCGGCGGCTTGCGGCTGAGCGTCGCTGACACCGTGGCGCTGGCGGCACCGACCCTTCCCGCCTCGTCGAGGGACGCACAGACGATCTTGAAGGTCCTCTCCATTCCATACGGAAGGGACAGCGACAGGGGGAGACGGAGACGGGGAGAGCCCGGCCCGGGAATCGGCGGCTCGGAGCCGTCAGAGGTGATCTCGAAAACATACCGATCCGACTGGCCGCCGACAGCGCTCACCGTAACCGAGGAATGCGACGCATCCGGCAACGCCGTCACGACGGGTCGGGCACCGGGATCAGCGTCGAGAGAGACCTGGCGTTCGCTCACGGCGCTGGCAGTTCCTGAGGCATTGACGGCGACTGCTTTTATCGTGACGCGCGATGGTGCAGCGCCCGGCTGCAGGTCCACCAGGCCGTTGGATGGCAGCGCCCCGTAGCCTGGCGATGAGCCGTCGGTTGTGACGAAAAGCAGGCAGTCTTCGGCAGCGCTCACGTGGACCTTCGCGGGGGCGCGCAGCGGTTCGGATACCGCCAGCTCAACCGCGGGGGCCGTAGGCCTTCCCTGCCCTATGGAGAAAAACCATCGGTACTCGGCCCCCCAGGAGCCGACCGCGGTGAGGTTGCGCAGGCGCAGAACGAGCGGCCGCTGCAGCGGGGTGTCCGCGGGAAGGTCGATTTTCGAATTGGCGATGGCATCGGCTTCCACCGGCGTCTTATCCCAGAGGGTATAATGAACGGTTCCCTCGGGCACAGAGAGGATGCGCGGCGAGGTGCCGTTCGGAACAGCTCCGCTTTCCGTGTCCAGCAGGAGGCCGGTGCCCTGCTCAGGCTCATAGGTGTAGGTTACGTCTTTCCTCATGACCGGACGGCCCGTGCCGCGCGGCTGGGCAGCCACGCGCACCGTGGTCAGGCCGCGCTTCTTTATGAGCGCGACGCCGGTATAAGGGATTCCAGAGCTGGCAGGATCCGAGCCGTCCAGGGTGTATCGCACCCACTGGACATTGCGGTACGAGAGGGCCAGTGCCTGGGGATTCGCGAATCCACCCCTGACGGGGCTGACGATCTCCAGGGAGGGGTCCCGGGCATCCACGGTGTAGCGCGCGGTGACAATGGCGCTGCGGTTGCCGGCATCGTCCTCTGCATACGCTTGCACGACAAAATCATCCCTCTGGCCGCGGCTTCCAAGGACCAGCGGGCCGCCATTCCAGGCCGTGGGTGAGCGTGCCAGATCGCCGTGAAGGGTATAGAAAAGCCTATCCCCCTTGCTCTCCAGAGCGAACCTGAGGGCAACAGGGTCCCAGTAGCTGCCGGCTTCGGGCTGGATGATCGGCGGCTTCGGAGGCCGGCGGTCTATGCGGACCCAGATCTCCCTCCGCTCCAGCTCCACCCCTGACGACTCCGCCCTGACGCTGATCCTGTATTCCCGCTTTTCTCCGAAGACGGCGGAGAGAGTCACCGGTCCGCGGTAGGGGATCCACGGGCCTTCCCCGCCGTCGGGATCTCGAAACCCGTAGTGCACGCTGACCTGCGGGCCAGCAGTTTCAATTGAAAGGACCTGGTCCGATGTGTATGTTCCTGAAACGAGAGAAAGAAACAGAGGACGGCTCACCGTTACGGCCCCGGCCGCCGGAGGGCTGCCCGCAGGCGTGACGTCTGTAGATTGCCCGATCGCACCCACCGCGGTCAGGCCGAAAATGAGAACGCAGCACCAGGCCCCGAACGACCGAAAGAACGGCAGGCGGGAGACCTTAGAAGACGCCGTTGAGCTCGGGATCCTCTTCGTAATAGTGCTCCTTCTTTTCCGCCTCGGTCAGGCCCACGAGCTCGTGACTCATGTAGTGGATCCAGAAATCCTCTTCCGGCGTGGCCAGCTCGTGGAACCGGCACCAGTAGTCCGGCTGCACCGGCAGCTGCTTCGCGAGGTACCTTCGGAGCTTGTAGTCGTGCACGGCAACCCGCACGTCTTCCCGAGGTATGCCCTTGTCGACGATGACTTCCACCAGGTGGTTGACGGTTCTCCCGGTGTCGAAGATATCGTCGACCAGCAGGATCTTGTCTCCGCTGCGCAGGTACTCCGGATCATACGTCCACCCGTCCACGCGCACCCTGTCCTGCAGACCGACGTCCCTGTAGGAGCGGGCGACGACCGCCGCGTAGTAGACGGGTCTGGGGTCGCGGCGCTTCATCTTGAAGTACTCGCTGATCACGTTGCCCATGTAGGCGCCGCCCCGCAGGGAGACGTAGATCACGTCCGGGGCGAATCCTTCCTGGTGGATGCGGTGGGCCAGCTTTATTGCGTTATTCCGCACGGTCTGGTATGAAAGGAACTCCTTGCGCATGTACCGGACAGTCTAATGGAAAAGCGTGAGGATTTCCATGCGGTCGCGGAGCACGACGACGGTGTGTTCGAAGTGGGCCGAGTCGGCGCCGTCTGCCGTCACGACGGTCCACCCGTCCTCCAGGAGCTCGATATCCCCCGAGCCGGCGTTGATCATCGGCTCGATGGCCAGGACCATCCCTTCCTTCAGGCGCGGGTTTGGGCCGGCACCGACGTAGTTGGGGATCTGCGGGTCCTCGTGCATGGCAAAGCCCGTCCCATGGCCGCAGTACTCGCGCACCACGCCGCAGGAGCTGCTGACGGCGTGCTCGAAGACCGCCCGCGAGATGTCGCTCACCCTGTTTCCCGCCACCGCCTGGGCGATGCCCAGCTCCAGACACTCACGGGTGACCTGCATGAGCTTTTCCCTTTTTCGGGTGGTCGATCCGACGGGCACGGTCACCGCGGCGTCGGAAAAATACCCATTGCGCTCGACGCCCACGTCGATGCTCACGATATCACCCCGCCGCAGCTTCCTCGATCCGGGGATGCCGTGAATGACCTCGTTGTTCAGGGACACGCACAGGGTGGCCGGGTAGTTCATGTAGCCCAGGAATGCAGGCTTCCCACCGTGGCTTTCTATCCATGAGCGGGCAAACGCGTCCATCTCCCGCGTCGTGATCCCTTCGGCAACGATCTTTTTCAGCTCTTCAATGGTGCTCGCCAGAAGCTTCCCCGATTCGCGGATCCCCGCGATCTCCTTCTCGTTCTTGATGCGGATCATCTGTGGCCTACTTGCCTGCCTCTTCCTTCTCTTTTTCCCTGCGCTCCTTCTTCTTCTCTCTCATCAGCGAGGTGAACGCCTCTTCCGGCTCGGTGCCGAAGGAATCCTCGATGACCTTCCGTGTTTCTTCCGCCTGCCCCGAGGTGATGGTAACCTTTCCCTCGGTGATGACCCCCGGCTCCACCGTCAGCTTCGGCGTGGTGATGTTTCCCAGCACTTTTCCCGTGTGCAGGAGGCTCACCTCTTCGGAGGCATTGATGTTGCCGATGAGCGTGCCGGCGATGGTGACCTTGCGCGCCTGGATATCGGTCTTCACCTTGCCGGTCGGCCCGACGATCAGCTGGTCGTCGGTCTTGATGTCGCCGTGGAATTTGCCCTCGATGAGGATGGAGCCGTTCACGTAGAAGCGGCCGTCGAAAATCGATCCTTCACCGATGACGCAATTCGTGGCGTCGTTCTTGTTCGGCATAGTGTCTCCTTTGGCCGGCGCATGTGCCGTCGCGGATGTGCGGCGTTTGTCGCCCGCGGGTCTGGAAAAAGATAGCATTATTGCATCCTCGCTTCAAGTTTACGCAACAGCAGGCTGGCGCGAAGATTGTGCGGATCCAGAGCCAGTGCCCGCGTGAATGCGGTCCGCGCTCCCCTCTCGTCTCCGTCCATCAGACGCGCCGTGCCGCTGAGCATCGCGATACGAGACAGGACGGCATCACCGCCCGCGGGGCTGCCCTTCGCGGCGTATTCATCGGCGGCGCTATCCAGTTCCTGCAGGGCAGCGCGCGTGTTCCCCCCCTGCACGAGGACGAGGGCGAGGTCAAAGCGGGCCCGTCCGTCCATATTCTCAGATCCCGCGCGGCGGAAGTCTGCCTCCGCTCCTGCGGCATCTCCCCGCATGACTGCGATCATCCCTCTCGCCAGCAGCAGGTCCGGCTCGATGGTCCCGACGGCGGCCTCGTGCTGCTGGAGGGCGATCGAAGCCCCCTCCCAGTCGTGCGCGCCGATGAGCGCGCCGAGAAGCAGCGTGAAGGGGGCCGGCTCTGCCGGGATGCGGTTGAAGAGCTTCCACAGCCGGGCCCGGTATTGCTCGGGTGAAAGTGACGGCGCCTCGATGTCCAGCAGAAGAAGCGCCGCATCACCGTCGGCCGGCCGCTCGGCGAGCAGCCCCGAGAGGACGGCGATGGCCGCTTCATCGTGGCCTGCCCGCGCCGCAATGCGCGCCCGCGCGAGGCGCAGGTCCCGCGAGCCGGGAAAAAACGCCAGGCCGTCCTGCAGGCGGCGCTCCGCAAGGACCAGATCGCCCCGCTTCGCGGCGTAGTATCCCAGGTTGGCGTACGGCGTCCACGAAAGCTGGGGCGCGATCGGCAGCCCGGCGCGGAGCGCCTTTTCCGCCTCCTCCGTCCGTCCCAACGCCTGCAGGCTGTCTGCAAGACGGAACTGGATTTCAGCGCGGCCGGGCCGGGCCGCCGCGAGCCGTGAAAGCCGCTCGAGGGCAATCGTCGGCTCACCGGCGTCCCAGGAAATTGCCGCGGCAGGCTCGTCGAACTCCGCGTTGGAGAGCTCCTTCTGCACGACCTGGAGCGCGGCCGCCTGGTGACCCTGCTCCATGAGGAGCAGCGCCGCATCCAGCGAAAGACGTGTGTCTCCCGTGCGCACCGCCGCCGAAGCATAGGCGCCTGGATCATGGCTGCCGTCAAGCGCAACCACGTCACGCGTAAGCGCATCCGAGCCTGCCCATTGCCGGCCCCGCCGCAGCGCCGTCTCCCCCTTCAGGAGATCACCGACTCCGGCTGGCAGCCGCCCGCGGGATGCTGCCTTTTCGGCTTCCGCGATACGCCCTGTTCGCAGAAGCGCGTAGGCGGCCAGCGCGCGCACCTCGGCGCTTCTGCCGCTGCCGGCAAGGGCCCTCGTTCCGAGATCTGCCAGCAGGCGAAAGTCACCTGAAGCGCTGCAGACGAGCAGGGCGCGCTTCAGCACGCGGAGCAGGCTTTCATCGGTGGAAGGAAGGACGCGCATGTTCTCAAGCGCCCCGCGGGCGGTGTCGAGTGAGCCCGCGGCTATCGCCGCGTCTACCGGGGAAAGGAGCGCCGAGAGATCATCACGGTGC
>JBEKVA010000247.1:0-6288 GCA_049514475.1 Spirochaetia bacterium | reverse complement strand
GCAGGATGAGCCGGGATGACGGCGAGGGGCGGCTGCCGGGATTTGCCGCGCTCGTCACCCATGCCGCGTTCCAGGAAACCATTGCATTCGGCCGGCCCTGGAGGGCGCCCAAACGTGACGAGAGGGTAGCGGTGCGCGAGTATCTCTCCAACGACGCCACCGGCGTCTTCGTGGAACGGCTGCGCACCGTGAAGGTGTTCGACACCGCGTGGCTGCAGGGCGTCCGTCGGCGCGCCCAGCCGGGAAGCCTCGAGTCCCTCCTGTACGCGCAGGGCAGGCCCGTTACCGCCTCGGTCAAGGGGGCAGGGTTCGGCCTGCTGCGTGAGCTGCCGATCGTCCTGCTGGTGCTCTGCGCCCTGCTCGCCTGGCTGGGCAGGGATCTCGGTCTCGGACCCTTGATCCGCGGCAATCTTCTGAGATTTAATGGTGCGGCGCGGCGAGACCAGGTTCCATGACACACAAAAAGAGCCTTTCCCGGGGCGGAGTAACCCCGCCCCGCAATCTATTTCTCTCTTCTGACACGGCCATTGAGAATGCGCCGGTGCCCTCCATTGCCGTCATTCCCCTCCTGCAGCACGCGGGCAGCGCCGCCCGGTGCGTCGTGCAGCCAGGGGAGATCGTGCGGGAGGGAATGCTGATCGGAAAGGCCGACGGGGCATCTTCCGCGAACATACACTCCTCCATTCCCGGACGCGTGGCCGAGGTGAGGCCGTGGAGCCCAGCCGGCGCGCCGCCCTGCGAAGCGGTTGTCATCGAGCTGGGAGGCTCATTCGAAAAATCAGGCCGCCGGCAGCAGACGCGGGGGTGGGAGGACCTTTCCCGCATCGACCTGCTGGGGCGCATCCAGGCGGCCGGCGTGGTCGGGCTGGGCGGGGAGCAGGTGCCTACTCACCTGAAGCTCGCTCTCACCCCTGGCAGGATCGTGTCTCTCCTGGTGGCCAACGGCGTGGACTGCGAGCCCTCGCTGAACGCCGACTCCGCCCTGATGCGGGAGAAGGCCCGGGAGATAGCGGAAGGAGTGCGCATCTGCCGCGCGCTGCTGAACCCCGCCCGCATCGTGCTTGCGCTGGGGGAGGAGTCCGAGGGGCTCGCCGCCGAGTACGAGCGCAATTTCGCGGCGCTGCACATGAGCTGTGAAATACTGGTAATGCCGTCCCGCTACCCGCGGGGCAACGAGCAGCTGATCCTTTCCACCCTGAACGGCGGCAAGCCCGCGGCGCCGTCGCCGTCCGCCGTCGTGCTGAATGTCGCCACCCTGAACGCGATCTACGAGGCGGTGGCCCTGGACAGGCCCCTGATCGACCGCGTGCTCACCGTCACGGGAGACGCGGTGGCGGCCCCGAAAAACCTGAAGGTCCGCATCGGTACCCGCATCGGGGACCTCTTCGACGACTGCGGGGGGTTCATCCTCGAGCCGGGCAGAATCGTGATGGGCGGGCCGATGCGGGGCGTTGCCGTGGCGTCCCTGGACATGCCCGTCACGAAAGGCACCCTCGGCGTGGTTGCCTTCTCCCGCGCGGAGGCGCGGGAGCACACGCAGTGGCCGTGCATCAGGTGCGGGGCGTGCATCGAGGCCTGCCCGTGGGACCTGGTGCCGACACGGCTCTTCAAGCTGATCCAGCGCGGGGACAGCGCCATCGCCGAGGCGGAGGGGCTGTCCCGATGCACCGAGTGCGGCTGCTGCGCCTTCGCCTGCCCGTCGCACATCCCCCTCGTGGAGGTCATGCACCAGGGCAAGAGAGAGCAGGGGAGGGGCGCAAATGGCTGAGCGCAGCGGCAGGGGGACGGCGGCGGGCTTCACACTCGCACCGGCACCGCACCTGCGCACGGCATCCTCGGCGGCGGCAATCAGCTGGCTGATCGCCGCGAGTCTCCTGCCCGCGGCGGCGTGGGGCGCTTTCCTCTTCGGCGTCCCGGCACTGCTGGTGCTCGCCTCCTCGATTGCATCGGCGCTCCTCGTCGAGGGCCTTTCCTCTCTTGCATTCCACCGCTTCACCCTGCACGACGGCAGCGGGTTTCTCACCGGCCTTTTCATCGGCCTGCTGATGCCCCCGGGCGTGCCCCTGTACGTGCCGGCCGCCGCGGCGGCGTTCGCCGTCCTGGTGGTCAAGCAGAGCTTCGGCGGGCTGGGCCGCAACTGGATGAATCCCGCCCTGGGCGGCATCGTTTTCGCCCTGCTGTCCTGGACCGAGCCGATGAGCCGCTGGTTGGCGGCCCGCGGCACCGACATGAGCCCCGCACTCCCTCCGCTGGACGCCCTGCGCGCAGCCTTCGCTGCACCCGGAGCCGCCCCCGCGGGGAGCGCGCTTTCCCTCCTTGGCGCTCACGGCTACCCGTTCAGCGCGCTCGATGGAAGCATCGTTTCCTGGATCAACATGCACCTGCTCTCGCCGCTGCACCTGGCCCTCCCCGCCGGCGTGTTCGACATCCTCGTGGGGCTCGTGCCGGGCCGTATCGGAGAGCTTTCGCCCCCGCTGCTGATGGCCGGGGCCGCGTTCCTCCTCGGGCGGCGGCTCATCCGCTGGGAAGTGCCGGTCATCTACATCGTGACATTCGGGGTGCTCGCGCAGGTCTTCGGCGGTCTTGCCGTGGGACGGGGATGGATGAGCGGATCGGCGGTCTTTCACATCCTTTCCGGCAGCCTGATCCTGGGCGCTTTTTTCATGGCGGGTGACCCGGTGACCTCCCCGCTCATGCGCCGTGGAAGGTGTATCTATGCCGTCGGCCTCGGCGTGCTCACTTTCTTCCTGCGCTTCTTCGGTTCCCTCGGGGACGGGGTTGCCGTGGCAATCGTGCTGGGAAACTGCGCTGTTCCCTTCATCGACAAGATCACCCAGAGGCGGACCTCGTCGGCGGCATCAACGGAGGGCGGGCCATGACAGGCGGGCTTACCCGGAAATTCGCCGACGATGAAAGGTTCCTGGTCCTCATGCTGGGATTGTGCCCCGCGGCAGCGGCTGCCACCCGGCTCATCGATGCGCTGTGGATGTCCCTGGGAGTCTTCCTGGTCCTTGTTCTTTCCAGCCTTTGCGTCTCCCTCATAGCGCGCGCGTCGCAGGCGCCGGCGGCCGTATCCGCCGGGCCGGTACCTCCCGGCAGATGGATAGGAGCGCTTCTGATCACCTCCTGCCTGGCTGCCTCCTTCGAGGTGGTGCTGGCCGCCTTTGCGCCGGAGGCGAGGGGCAGTCTCGGCATCTATGCGCCGCTGATCGCCGTGAACTTCCTCGTGCTTACCCGCCTGGAGTCCGCCGGCAAGGGAGGCTCGCTCGGGGGGATGCTGCTCGGCTCCGCGCGAAGCGGCGCCGGCTTTGCCGCGGCCCTCGTGGCAATCGGGCTGGTACGGGAGTTTCTCGGGTCGGGAACCATCACCCTCTTTGCCGTCGGCTCGTTTTCGGGGACGCTGGTGATACCGTCCCTTTCCGATAACCCGGTCCGCGCCCTGGCCTTTTCCGGCGGGGCCCTCCTGAGCCTGGGGTACTTTGCGGCGGCCATTCGGATCATCCGCCGCAAGCGCGGAGCGGCGAAGCCCGCGGAGAGCGGCAGCACCGCGGAAGGCGGCGCCGCATGAGCTGGCTGAGCATCATCGTGCTGTTCGTCCTGGTGGACAACATCTTCCTTTCCCGGCTTCTGGGAGTCTGCCCGAGCCCCGGCGCGCCGGCCCGGATGCGCACCGCCGTGGGAATCGGCATCACCACCACGATCCTGATGGGAAGCGCGGCACTCGTTGCCTGGGCCTTGAACAGCGTCATTCTCAGCCCCTTCGGCCTGGGGTTTCTTCGCACGCCCCTGTACGTGCTCGCCGTGGCCGGTCTTGCCCTGGCCCTCGATGCCCTCGCGGCCCGCTTTCGGCCGTCGCTCGTACAGAGCGCCGGCTTTTCCGTGACGGGGACCGCGATCAGCAGCGCTGCCCTGGGAGTCATCCTCATCGTGACCCACGACAGCTGGACGGCGGGGCAGTGCCTCCTTGCCGGCGCCGCCGCGGGGCTGGGATACACGCTCATTCTCTCCCTGATGTCTTCCATACAGGAACGCCTGGAGATCGAGCAGGCGCCGGAGGCCCTGCGGGGGCTGCCCCTGCACCTCATTTCCGCGGGCCTGCTGGCGTACGCATTTATGGCATTCGACAAGGCATTTCTCTCGCGCCTGCTGGGCGGGTAGGGCGACGGAATCATGAGGAAAAAAACCAGCCTCGTCATAGGCACGCACAACCACCTTCCCCTGGGATTCACCCAGGCGGCGGCAGAGCAGTCCTACCAGGAGGCCTTCAAGCCGCTCCTGGCCATCCTGTACCGCTACCCTGCATTCCCCGTGACCCTCCACTACAGCGGGATCCTCATGGAATGGCTGGAGGAGTTCCATCCCGAGTTCCTGACGCTGCTGGGGGAGATGGTGAGGCGCGGGCAGGTGGAGGTGCTGGGGGGCGGCTACTACGACCCGATCCTCCCGATGATCCCCATGAGCGACAAGCTGGGCCAGCTGGAGAAGATGACCACCTGGCTGCGCGTGCACTTCGAGACACGGCCGCGCGGCTGCTGGATCGCGGAGAAGGTCTGGGAGCCTTCGCTTGCCTCAGTGCTTCGCGCGAGCGGCATCGACTACACCTTTGTCGACGACGGGCAGTTTCGCATTGCGGGGGTCGCCGAGGAGGACCTCTGGCATCCCTTCATTGCGGAGGACCAGGGCAAGATCATCTCCCTGCTGCCCGTGTCCGCTGACCTCGCGGCGCTTGCCGCGTGCGGGGACGTTGGGGGGGCAATTTCGTTCCTGAAGGGCCTTCCGCTGCCAGCGGCCGCAGACCGCGGAGGGGGACCGGTTGCCGTTCACATGGAGGACGGCATAGAGGCCATGGGCAGCCTTCTGCGCGGCTCGTGGCTGGAGCAGTTCATCAAGAGCGTCGAGGAGAATGCCGACTGGCTGGAGCCTGCCACCCCGGTGCAGCTCCTGAAGGATTGCCCGCCCTGCCGCAGGGTCTTCATCCCTTCCAGCTCTTCCATGGAGATGATGCGCTGGGCACTGCCGCCTGGCCGCCGCGGCCCCTACAGCGAGGCGTGCCGTCGCTCGGGCGGAAACGGCGACGGCGGCCAGTTCGTCGTCGGGGGCCAGTTCCGCCAGTTCCTCAATCGCTATCCCGAATCCTGGCTCATGTACGCCAAGATGATGAATACCCACGTCCTGGTGAGCCAGGTGCGCGGGGACAAGTACAAGAAGAAGGCAGCCCAGAACGAGCTGTGGAAAGGGCAGTGCCATCACGCCTACTGGCACGGCGCCGGGGAAGGGATCTACGAGAATGCGCTGCGCAAGGCGGTCTACAAGTCCCTGATAGAGGCTGAGAAGATCACGCGCGCAACCGAGATCTTCGCCCCCTCGATCCTCAGCATCGACTACGACATGGACAACAGCCTCGAGTACCTCTACCAGGGATCAGAGCTGAATGCCTACATCCATTCCCTCGGCGGCGCCCTGTTCGAGCTGGACTTCCTGCCGGCTTCCTGGAACTACTTGGACACCATGGTCAACCACGAAGAGCAGGGCGAGCCGGTAGGTCCAGCCGGGGAGCAGGTGGGCCCTTCAACGGAAGGCCGCCCCGCCGTCGAGGCGCAGCCAGCAGGTCCCCGCGGGAAGCCCGCGGGCGCCTACCAGCGAAAGGCATTCATCGACCACTTTTTTCCCAGCGGCTGCACGGTCGGGGACTTCGATGCGGGAGCCCACGGCGAAGCGGGGGACTTTCATACCGGCATGTACGAGCTGGTGGACCTCAACAGGGCCCTTCCGGAGCTTCTTATGAAAAGGACGGGCCTCGTGGTGTCGGAGGGCGTGCCGCGGCCTGTCAGCATCGAAAAGAGATTCGTCTTCCGCCCGCGTTCCATCGACGTCTACTACCGGGTGACCAATCTCGGTGACGCCGAGCTTGCAACGTGCTTCGGCATGGAGATCAACATCTCCCTGGCTGCCCGCTCTGCTGAGAATGGAAGGCTCTTCATCCTGGAAGAGGACCGTAAGAAAGAGATCGAGACAGGCGTCTCGCAGATCGAAGGCGTGCAGAGCCTTCTGGTGCGTGACGTTCGCAACGAAGTGTCCGTGACCCTTTCCTCGGCCCTGGTCTACCGCTGCTGGAGCGTGCCGGTGGAAACCGCGCTCGCAAGCGAGCCCGCGCGGACCGTCTTCCAGTCCCACTGTTTCGTGCCGCAATGGGACCTGCTCCTGGCCGCCGGCGAGTCGTGGGAGAATCACATGAGCGTGGGGTTCGAAAAGACCCAGGGAGACTAGCCCCGCCGAGCGACGGCTTCT
>JBEKVA010000246.1:0-6299 GCA_049514475.1 Spirochaetia bacterium | reverse complement strand
TCCCTTGATGGGCCAGTGCACCAGGTACAGGTCGACCACGTCGATGTCCAGGAGCTTGCGGCTCTTGTCGAATGCCTTCAGCGTGCGCTCGTACCCCTGGTCGGTGTTCCAGACCTTTGTCGTAATGAACACCTTCTCACGGGGCACGCCGCTGTCCTTCAGGGCGCGGCCGACGTCAGCCTCGTTCTCGTACAGGGCCGCGGTGTCGATGTGACGGTAGCCGATCTCCAGGGCCCACCGCACGGCCTGTTCGGTTTCCCCGCCCGGAGGTGATTTGAACACCCCCAGCCCAACCCAGGGAATCTCGACGCCATTGCTCAGTTTCACGGTCGACGTAAGATCCATCGTGCCTCCCCTCACCATAAGGAACCATCTTTGACGCAGATCGTCTACTGGGAATTATCGCGCGGCGTTTGACGCTGCCCCGGCGGTCGGCCTTCCCGCTCCCCGCCGATTGCCCGTCCGACGGCCCGCCGACCCCTGCCTTCTCGTCTCTTGCCCGCGACCCGCGATTTTCCGATACTCCCCTGCGGGAGGCACGATATGCTGAAAGACAAGGTTGTCGTCATTTCCGGGGCAGCCGGCGGCCTGGGGCCGACCGTGGCACGCCTGTTTTACGAAGCCGGCGCCTCCCTCGCCGTCGCGGGACGGAACGCGGAAAGCCTCGACGGGATGCTTGACAGGCTGCGGGTGCCTGCCGCGCGCCGGCTTGCCACCGCCGTGGACCTCACCGACGACGCCGCGGCCAAGGGCTGGGCGGAGAAGGTCGTGGCAGCCTTCGGCCGGGTCGACGTCGTGCTGCACCTGGTGGGAGGCTACCGCGGCGGCGCGGCCATTGCGGACATTGTTCCTTCCGACTGGGACTTCCTGCACGACATACTGATCAGGACGACGCTGAATGTTGCGCGTGCGTTCGTCACGCCGTTGAAAGGGGGCGGGTGGGGCAGGTTCATCGGGGTCACCTCGCCGAAGGCGCTGGCGCCCAGCTCGAAAAGCGCACTGTACGCGGCGGCCAAGGCCGGCTCCGACGCGATCGTGCTGGCGCTTGCCGATGAGCTGAAGGGAACGGGCGCTACGGCGAATCTCGTCGTGGTGGATGCAATCGATACCCCGGAGGGCAGGGGAAAGGAGCCGAAGAAGCCGTACGGCAAATCCACTCCCGCCGAGGAGATCGCCGCTGCAATGCTGTACCTGTGCTCCGAGGAGGCGGCCACCATCAACGGCACGCGCCTGCCGCTGATGGGCAGGGGGATCTGAGCCCAGGGGGGCCGGCGCCGGCGGTCATGACCGGCGGTGCTGTCAGGCGCCGGTGAGTTCGCTTTCCAGAGTGCGGTACATGCCGTCCAGCATCTCGACGAGCGGCAGGGGGCGGCAGTACACCGGCGTGCACTGCTCGCGGCCGGTGTCGAGGTTTTCGTTGCCGATTCGCTCCCCCAAGCCCTCGATGGGAGCGTGACCGGCAAGCACCGCGTGCAGGTCCTTCAGCATGGCACGGCTGCGGGCCAGGGCCTGCTCGTAGAGGTCCAGGAAGCTTGTGGTGAAAACCGTCGACTCGTCGCAGGGATGGCACCAGGAGGCGTGGGAGCTGTTCAGGAAATCGTAGCCCTCCGGCACCTCCCGCGGGTGCAGCAGCCCCAGGCGCCGCTCGCGGAACCCGTCCTTGCGGTCCCTCTTGAATGCGAGCTTTATCAGCTCTGGGTTCAGATGATTGGTCACCTTGTAGAAGAAGATGGCATCGTGATAGGCGTTCTGCACCCGCAGCCTGTCGCGGCTTTTGTAGTTGTAGGCGGGGTAAGTGGCGTTGAGAGACTTCACGAAGGCTTTCACCACCGTGTAGGGAAGGGTCTTGCCACAGCGCACCAGCGAGAGAAAGTCCAGCTCCGGCGGTGACTTGCCGAATCTCTCCTTCAACAGCAGCACGTCGAGGACCCGTTCCATGAACGGGTGTGTGTGGTAGCGGCGCTTGATCGAATCCTGCCCAGGGTCGGCCCAGCCGGCGAAATAGCCGATGAACGGATGGCAGATCCTGTCGAGGGGAGCGTGCGTTGCAAAGCCGAGGATGAAGGCGCCCAGCTCAGTTGCCGGCCCGGCGGAGAGACGGAGCGCCTCTCTTACCAGGCCTTCGACGAAGTCCCCATACCCGTGGCGGTGCAAGGCTGTGCCGTAGCGAAGCCCTGTCGGCATGGTGCGCTGGTTGTGATAGAAAAAATCGGGACCCTGCGCGCCGAAGCGCACGAGGTTGCCGTGAACGGCCAGGATTTCCTGCCCTTTCTCCCCGAGGCTGGCTGTAAGCGCTTCCTCTGCGAAGAGCAGATGCGCGAAATGCGAGGGCATGGCAGCGAGAGTAGCACGAAACTCCGATTCATTTCACGCCCGAGGGCTTGACTTTTTCCCGACCCCCGTTAGTATGTCCCCCTATTGGCGCTGTAGCTCAGACGGTAGAGCAACGGACTGAAAATCCGTGTGTCATCGGTTCGATTCCGATCGGCGCCAGAAATCCCACAGAGCACATTCCTGCCTGCATGTCCTTTAAAGATTGTCACTTCTCCGCGGCGGGGAACGCGGCGTACGGTCCCGCGAGCACCCCGTAGCCGCCTTCAGCGTTCAAGGCATAGACGCGGAAGCTGAAATTGTCCTGCAGGCCCGATGCGGCTGCAAGGGATTTCACCGGCACGCTCGGGTGTCGACCCGGGGCGGGAACGCTCGCCATGAAGCGGTCACCCTTGTCATAGACCCAGATCTCGTAGGCGCGCTCGGAGCCAGCTATCTTGACGGTGCCGTTTGCAACCGTCGCGGTGGGGTACGCAGCCTCATCGGCGGACTCGGTCCGCGGGGGCAGGGTGAACGTGTCCTCCACCGTGTCCCCGCCGTCCGTCTGCAGAACGACGCGGTAGCTCCCCGACGGGAGGGTTGCCGAGCGGGGAATGCCGAGGGACGTTGTGCCGATCCATGTCTCTCCCTCGGCGGTAATGGACACCCACGAGCTGTTGTCCACCTTCCAGAACAGGTCGGCATCGTCGTTGATGACGTAGAAAGCGCTGAGGTTCTCTTCCCCGTCGGGGTCGCTGGCAACGAGAAACACACCCAGCGTCTCGCTGTTGGCCCCGCTGCGCGTATCGTGCACGTAGACCGTCCGGGCGTAGACGCGGGAAATGACCGGCGGCTTTCCCGAGCAGCCGGCAAGGATCGCAAGGGCGATAAGCAGGGCGGCACGCGGCCTTCTCATGATCCGTCCAGCACTCCGGCGCGCCGGCAGTCCGACAGCCTGCGCTGAAGGTAGTCGAGATCCAGCTCGAGCTCCCTGACGATGCGGATGAACAGGTCGTTGGGCACGAGGTTCTGCTCGGTGAAGAGGAACAGCAGCGCCTTCTCCGCGATGCAGGACACCCGCAGGGAGTTCATCATGATCTCCCCGTACATGCCCTGGAAGTGCAGGTACAGCTGCGAGCGGCGCAGGTCTTCCTTGATGAGGGCCAGCTCGTCCCTCAGCGGCGCCGCATTCCCGCGGGCAGCCTGCTCCCCCAGCGGCTTGAGGACCAGGAACGTGTACTCCTTGCCAGGCAGGTAATGGTGATCGTCGCAGCGCGTGCAGTAGTTCGGCTCCCGCGGGTCGTTGACCTCCCGGTCGCCGCCGATCACCAGGAGGGGATCGAAATACAGCGCGGGGCATTCCTGACCCGCAACGGTGTAATAACGATACGTATAGAAGGAATCCTGAAGACACTCGGAGTGCTCGCAGTAGGCGGTCAGGGGGAAAACGTCGGTTGCCGTGTCCAGCAGCAGGCGCGCGGTGGTGTTGAAGATTTCGCGGCGGAAATTCAGCACCAGCGAGGGAAAGATGAACGTCAGCCCCCGCGCGCGGGAGGCCGCCTCCACCACATAAGCGAGCCTCTCCTCGTAGAAGGAGGCCTCGTCGATGACCCAGGTGCCCGCCTCGGGGTTGGCGGCCATGACGCGCTCCAGGTCGAAGGAATCCGCAATGGCGGCGATGTTCTTCCCGCAGCGCACGTAGCCCCCGCGGTAGGGCAGGGCATCCGGCGGGTAGTCGGGAAAACGCGTGGCATCGAGGGCCGAGCGGATGAAGAAGACGATCCGCCGATCGGCGCCGTCGGTGCGCGTCTGCGCGGCGGCCGCGCCCGTCTTGCGCCGTGCCACCTCGGAGTCGCGCCAGATGCGGGCCGAGAACTCGGTCTTGCCGGAGCCCATCGAGCCGATCACCAGGATGCGCCGCGCCGAGCGCGAGAAGTCGAAGTGGTTGAAGGAATGGTGGACCCGCACCTCGGGGAACCCGAGGCTCTTCAGGAAGGTCCTGGTGTCGTGGCTTTCGCTCCCTGTCTCCATGCGATTCGGAGCATAGACCGGCCGCACCTGGGCGTCAATGTCATGGGCGCGCACGGTCACGGCTGAGCGCCGGCCGCGCTTCGGCGCTCGCGCCTCATAGCTCCGGCGCTCGCGCCTCATAGCTCCGGCGCTCGCGCCTCACAACTCCGGCGCTCGGTTGACACGCAATGTCAATCGACCTACCGTTGCAAAAACATATGGGATTAACGGACGTTCAGGTAAAAGCGCTCACGGGAATCAGTGAAGCGCAGGCGGCGCACGCCCTGGCAACAGAAGGGCCCAACGAGCTGCCCTCGGCGCGGAAGCGCGGAACTCTTGCAATCGCCTTCGAGGTCGTGAAGGAGCCGATGTTCCTGCTCCTGCTGGCCTGCGGCTGCATCTACCTTGTGCTGGGCGACATCCAGGAGGCCATCATGCTCCTGGGATTCGTCGTGGTGATCATGGGCATCACGATCTACCAGGAGCAGAAGACCGAGAACACCCTCGAGGCGCTCCGCGATCTCTCCAGCCCGCGCGCCCTGGTGCTCCGCGACGGGGAGCGGCGGCGCATTGCCGGCCGGGAGGTGGTGAGCGGCGACATCATCATCCTCAGCGAGGGGGACAGGGTGCCCGCCGACGCGCTCCTTCTCTGGGGAGTGAATCTTTCGGCTGACGAGTCACTGCTCACCGGTGAATCTGTTGCCGTTCTGAAGGTGCCTGGCGAGCCTGATACGGAGATGGACCGGCCGGGCGGCTCCGAGACGCCATTTCTCTTCTCCGGGACCCTCATCGTGCACGGCCAGGGCGTAGCCGTGGCGAAGGCCACGGGGGGCGCCTCCGAGATCGGCATGATCGGCAAGGCGCTGCAGTCGGTGGCGCAGGAGGCCACGCCGCTGCAGAAAGAGACCGGCTCCATCGTCAGGGCGATCTTCATAGGCGCCATGGCCCTCTGCGTCCTGGTCGTCGTGGTCTACGGCCTGACCCGGGGGAACTGGCTGCAGGGGATCCTCTCCGGGGTCACCCTCGCCATGGCCATGCTTCCCGAGGAGTTTCCCGTCGTGCTGACGATCTTCCTCGCCCTGGGGGCATGGCGGATCTCCCAGAAGGGAGTGCTGGCGCGCCGGATGGCGGCCGTGGAGACCCTCGGTGCCGCGACGGTGCTCTGCACCGACAAGACCGGCACCCTCACCCAGAACAGGATGAGCATCCGGATGCTGCGCGCGGGCACCCAGGTGCTGGACCTCTCCGAGTCCCGCGACGGCCTTCCCGAGACCTTTCACGAGCTGCTGGAATTCGGGATCCTCGCGAGCCAGGAGGATCCCTTCGATCCCATGGAAAAGGCCATTCACGCCGTCGGTGAGACCACCCTCACCGACACCGAGCACCTGCACGAGAGCTGGACCCTCGTGCAGGAGTACCCGCTCTCCCGTGAGCTTCTGGCGCTGTCCCACGTGTGGAAGTCGGTGGCCGGGGCGGGGTATGTCGTTGCTACAAAAGGCGCCCCCGAGGCAATTGCCGATCTCTGCCACTTCGATCCCGCCGCCGTCGAGGCGCTGGGACGGGACGTGCATGCAATGGCGGACCGGGGCCTGCGGGTCATAGGTGTCGCCAAGGCAGGCTTCGGGGAGGCCGAGCTGCCCGACATCCAGCACGCGTTCGTATTCCATTTCATCGGCCTCATCGGCCTGGAGGATCCCATACGCCCCGCCGTGCCCCCCTCCATTGCCGAGTGCCGCGAGGCGGGCATCAGGGTGGTCATGATCACGGGGGATTCCCCGGTGACGGCGCAGAAGATCGCGCGCCAGATCGGGATGCCCGGCGCGGAGAGCGCCGTCACCGGCACGCAGCTTGCCCGCATGAGCCCCGAGGAGCTGCGCGCGTGCGTGCGTCGGACGTGCGTGTTCGCCCGCGTGGTGCCCGAGCAGAAGCTCCTGATCGTGGACGCCTGCAAGGCCAACGGCGACGTGGTGGCCATGACT